>CAYPEF010000042.1:0-16649 GCA_964409675.1 uncultured Rickettsiales bacterium
CGGGTGCCGGTGCGGGCGCTGGGGCCGGCGCCGGTTCGGGGGCAGGCGCAGGTTCGGGTGCGGGTGCCGGTGCCGGTTCAGGGGCAGGAGCTGGCGCGGGTTCAGGTGCCGGAGCTGGTGCAGGCTCGGGAGCCGGCGCGGGCGCGGGCTCAGGGTGCGGAGCAGGCTCGGGAGCGGGGGTGGGTTTGCCGCAGCCGTCATGGCCGTTGATGGTCGGGCAGGGGCGGATGGTGTTGCTCTGCTTCGGATCGGTTTTATCGTAATAGTGGAAACCGTCGATGGTGACGTCGTTGTCGGAATACTGGCCGTCGCGGCGGGCGTTGAGGATGACTTTGCCATCTTCACCGTTGCCGCCGGCGTTCAGCACGTTCTGCGTGGTGATGGTAAGCAGCGTGCCCTGGCTGCCGTTCGGGCCGCTATGGCCGTTGGCGTCGATCTGGATGATGCCGCCGCGGTCGGAGCCGAAGGCGCTGAGGGTGGTCTGGCCGTGCGCAGGGTCGTCGCCTTCATTCTGGGCGCCGATATTGACCAGCTTGTCTTTGCTGTAGCCGTCAGCCTTGATGATGATGCGCCCGCCTTGCGTGCCGCCGGCGTTCAGGGTGGACTGGTCGCTGATATTGATCAGCGTATCATAGACGCCGTTCATGTCCTGCGCGGTGAGCAGGATTTTGCCTTGCAGGCACTGGTCGCCGCCGGAGACGTTGAGCGAGGAATTCTGGATGTTGATGGCGCTGGCCATATCGGATTGCGTCACGGGGTCGGAGACGGCGAAGGAGACCAGCCCGTCACCGTAAGGGTCGAGCGTAACGTCGAACTTCTGCCCGCCCGCGCCGGCGGCGATGGTTCCCTGGCGCGTGGCAATCGAGCTTTGCGATGTGATGTCCACGTTCGGCGAGAAGATGGCAACATAGCTGCCGTCGCGCGCCTGAATGGCGCTGCCGGTAATTTTCACGCTGGCCAGCACGTCGCCGGTCTGGTCGAAATGGTAGGTGTTGTTGCCGTGGTGCGTGGGCGGATTGAGGAAATTCTGGTTGGTGATGTCCGCCGTGCTGAGCAGCAGGCCGCCGACGTCGAAGCTCGCGTTATCGCCGGTGACGATGCCCTTGCGGTTGATGATCCACACCTGGCCGGGCGCGGTGAGGCGGCCGTCGAAATAGGTGGGGGCGGCGCTGTTGACGCGGTTGAGCGCGATATAGCTGGAATCGGCCTGCTGGAAGCGCACGATCTCGGATGCGGAAGTGTCGAAGCTGTCCCAGTTGATGATGGCTTTCTGCTGGTTCTGCTTGATGGTGGTGACGGTGCCGCCCGCAGTCTGCGTGATGCTGCTGACGCCGGTGACGATGCTGCCGCCGGAGGGGGCTGCGAAGCTCTCGCCTGCATGGAAGGCAAACAGCGCGGTGACCGCGGCGGCGGCGCGGATGGCCTTGCCGGAAAGCGCGGTGGATGCCTGCAAGGTGCGGGCGGTGTGAGAGAGGTGAGCAGACATATGCCTATCCTTTGTTGTCGTCCAGGCGCCAGCTTTGCCGGCGCAGTGTTAAAAATCCATCAGCCGATTAGAAACGTCCCGTCACGCTGAAGAAGAAGCGCGGGTCGCGATCATTTTCAGCGGCGACTTTGCGGGTAAGCGGGAAGCCGAGTTCCGCCGTGCCGGAAAGCCAGGTGGAGAAATTCACGCGCGTGCCGAAGCCGGTGGAGGCGAGCGACCTGCGGTCATCACCGCTTACACCGCGGTTCCAGATGGCGCCGATATCGTAATAGCCGAACAGCTGGTAGGAATCGAAATAGGGCTTGCCGATTTCCTGGCCGTAGCGCAGCTCAAGCTTACCCGCTAAACCGTGGTCGCCAGCCAGTTCCGCCGGATCATAGGCCTGGCCGAAATTCATGCCGCCGATAGCGAACTGTTCCGCCGAGAGCAGCTTGTTAAAGGAGTACTGGCCGGTAGCGGCGGTCAGCACCGAGAAGCCGTGCGGCAGCGGGTGGATGCGCGATGCGTCGAAGTTCAACTTGGTGAAGGCGGCGTCCGCATCCGGGCGCGAGCGGTCCAGTCCTTGCGTGGAGGGGTTGAACCACGGCATCGAGCGGCTGATTTCGACATCGATCAGGTTTACGCCGCTGAAACGGTCGGCGAAGTCATAGGTGAGGCCGCCGCGCAGCGCGGTGATGCGGTCTTCACTGAAGGGCAGGTCGAACAGGTCGGTCTTGGAGTTGCGGTAATCCAGCGTGGCGCGCGCGGTCAAGTTTTCCTTGCGCGAGCGGATGAAGGGGCGCGACAGGCGCGCCTGCAGGAAGCTGGAGCGGCCGTCAATGTCCGGCAGGGCCGGGCGCACGGAGGGCTGCGTGTAAGTCTGCGAGAGGTCGAAGTTCAGCTTCGTGCCCACTTCGTCCATGGTTTCTTCATGCTGCAGCTGGTAGAATTGCAGCTCGTCCATCGGGCTGGAGGTGACGTAACGCAGGAGCGTGCGCTCGTAAACGCGCAGGAGCGAGTTGGCGGCGAGCGTCACCGAGTGCTGGAACGGGCCGATATATTTGCTGCCGCGGTTGTTGGTGCTGGCCGAGCCTTCCCAGAGCTTGTGCGTCATGGTGATGACGAGGTCGGACGCGCCGAACGTGTCGGCCGACGGGCGCACGATGCCGCGCGCGGCGGCGCCGGGCAGATCATCATAGAGTAGCAGGTAGCGCTCCAGCGTGTTGATGTTGAACGGGCGCTCGCGCTTCACGCGCTCGGCCATCGCCTCGATCAGGTAGCGGTCGCCGCTTTGCTGGCGCACTTCGCCTTCGATGATGACGTTGGAAATGAACCCTTCGATGACGCGGATCAGCAGCGTGCCGGTGGCCGGGTCCTGGCCAGTGACCATCGCCTGCGAGAGAATATAGCCGTCTTTCCGGTATTGCTGAGTGATTTTCTGGGCAATGGCCTGCGCTTCGGCGTTGCCAATTTCGCTGCCGACGGCGTCGGCATAGAGGGCGCGGATCTGTTCGGCCTTATAGATAGTGGTGCCTTCCACGGCCACCTGCTTCAGCGTGAAAGGTGCGATTTTCGCCTGCGGCAGCGCGGCCTGCGGCGGGGCGCTGACATGAGACGTGCCGGCAGGGCGCACGGAACGGGGCAGCGCGGTTTCAGCGGGCGTTAAGCGCTGTTCAACCTTGCCGGGGTCCACCGAGGCGGGGATTTGCGCCTGCGCGGCAGAAGCGCCGAAAGCCGCAAGGCTTGTGCCGATGCACAGCGCGCGCGGTGAGAATATGCCGAAAAAGCCGAAAACAGCCATGATTATTACCTCGTATATACGTCAGGGGCGCACCGTTACAGCCGCCAATATACGATGCTTGTAAATGCTTTTTTAATAATTACAATAAAAAATTATTAAAAAAGTTTATGAACTAATGCTCCCTTTACACCCTACCGGGCAGGGGGTTACAGCCCATGCAGGGCAGCAGTATTCTGATATACCACCGCATCCAGGCGTCCATTCACTTGCGAGGCCGCGATTAAATCACCAGCCATTACGTTGATAGTCAATACGCGCTGAATGTCGATTACCGTGTTGGAGAGGGTATTTTCGATGATGCTGTTGGGCAGGGTGGGCATATCTACGACAGGGATGGAGATGCTTTGCGGGAGGGCGGAGGCCTGCTGCTGCGCGGCAGCGGCTTGCTGGGCCGCGTCATGCGCCGCCTGCAGTGCTTCCGTCGCTGCAGCTGCCTGCGTGGCCGCATTCGGGTTGGCCTGCGAGCTTGAAGGCATCTGCGCGGCGGCGAAGGTGGTATCGATCATTTTCTGCGTCTGCGCGGCGATCTTCTGGCCTAAATCATGCGAATTGATCGATACGTCCTGCAGCACGTGCAGCGATTCGTCCGGCATTTTCTGGGTGATGCGCGAGAGGAAGCTGAAATCGATCATCGGGCCGTTGAACCCGGCGAAGCCGCCGCGCATGGTGGCTAGTTCCTGGTCCGTCACTTCCGGTGAATAGGCAAAATCTTCCATGGTTTCGAAGGATTTTGCGCTGGCGGGGGTGGCATGAAGCGCGAGGATAGCAAGGGAAGCGGTGAGCAGGCGGGACGCAGAAATGCGCATCGGAAAATCTCCTAATAATAATTCGGCGTGAAGGCCGTGGACAGCGTGTATTGCGCGAGGTCCATGTCGGTTAAGGGAAGGCTGGAAGCGATAAAGCGCTTCTTGCCCCAGGCGTCGGCGTCGTTGAAGCTGGCGCGGGCGATGTTCATCTTGTCGGTGACGACGAAGAGGATATTGTTCCACATCGGCTCGAATTCCTTGCGGCTGTACACGCGCAAACCCGTGGCGGAATCGCCGATCAGCACTTCGTCTTTGGTTACGCCTTTGACGACGACGAAATGCATATACCCCCGGCGGTTGATCAGCACGATGGCGGGAATTCCGGCTTTGGTAAGCTTATCCAGCGATTCGCGGTAGCCGGCGGATTGCAGGCCGATGGAGGAAAGGTAATTCTTCATATCCAGCAGGGAAAATCCCTCTTTGCGGATTTTTTCCTGGTCGCCCTGCGCATACATGGCCTGAAGGATATCCATCTCGGATATGTTCATGCCGTAATGGTAGGTCAGCAGGGTGGCAAGCGCGGCGGAGCCGCAGCTGTAATCGTATTTCTGACGGTAGACGCCGCGGAACTTGCTGTCGAGAAATGTCTTCGTGCCGGTGTTATATGCGCCGCCGCCGCCCGGGACATAAATGCGCTCGGCGTGGGCGGGAGTGGGAAAAGCGAAAAAAGAGAGTGACAGGAGAGAGGCGAGGAGGGGGAGAGAAACAGGCCGCTGAACGGCAGATGCGTGCGTCAGATTCCCCCTCCTGGTAAAAGTTGAGTCATGGCGGTTACGGAGCAACAGAGCCGTAATAATTGATCTGTACCGTGGTATCCGCCTGAATCACGTTGTTATGGCCGGTATTCACGACGATATTACCCGTTACGTCGCTATTGCCGAACGCGCCCTGATCGATATGAATGTTGCCCGAGCTCACGCCATCGCCGATTGAGTTTCCTTCCGAACGCGCAAGCTGCGCGGCGTTGATGATGGAAATCGGGTCGAAGCGCGCGCCGCGGTATTCGCCAAGCTCAGCGTCGCTTAAAACGGCGTCCGCTGTATTCATGGCAAACACATTCTCCGGCTGTGCATCGGTGGAAGCGAGGAATTCC
This sequence comes from uncultured Rickettsiales bacterium, assembly GCA_964409675.1. Taxonomy (GTDB): domain Bacteria; phylum Pseudomonadota; class Alphaproteobacteria; order Rickettsiales; family SXRF01; genus CAYMDD01. The sequence continues at coordinate 5,166 of CAYPEF010000042.1, forward strand.
GCTGCGCCTGCGACGGTGCAGAGATTATCTTCTTCCGCCGCGTCAGCAAACGCCTGGGGCGCAACGCAGAGTGCGGCCAGAAAGGTAACAAGCGTTTTGAGCTTCATAAGCGTACCCTTTGGGTAATTTAGTAAACTTTTTCAGGAAGCGGTCCCCGGGCAAGCCGGGGACCGCGAGTCGTGACTGCTAATCGGATGATTAGTAGTTAACCGAACCGACCTGAACGTTCACGCCGCTCTGAACGGTGGAGTTGATGCCAGTGTTGAAGCTGGCAGAAACGATACCGTTGTTGCTGCTGAACGAGTCGTTGCCGACATGCACGCCGTCATAGCTGGCGGATTCGCCAACGGTGAGGGCCACGCTGGAAGCAGCGATGGTGGCGCTGAGAGCGGAGTTGTTCACCGCAATGTCGCCGATTTTGACGCTGTTGTCGGTGTTGCCGCTGTCAGAGACGCTCAGCGAGTTGTTGCTGTTGGTAACAGCGTGGTTGCTGTTGTCGGTAGCGGTGTTGCCGCTGCCGTTGCCGCTGTCAGACACGCTCAGGCTGGTGTTGCCAACCGAGTTACCATTGCCGCTGTCGGACACTTTCGTGGACGCATCGGTGTTGGTGGTGGTGTTGGTGGTGCTGTGCGAGCTGTTGTCGGTGGTGGTGTTGCCGCTGTCAGCCACGCTCAGACCCAGCGAGGTGTTGGTGTTGGTGGTGTTGTTGGTGCTGCTGTCGTTGCCATTGGCTTCGGTGTGAGCATCGGTGTTGGTGTTAGCAACGTTGTTGCTGCCGTTGTTGCTGCCGTTGCCGTTAGCCTGGCTGTTGGTGGAGTTGTTGTCATGGCTGTCGGAAGCGGTGTTGCCGCTGCCGTTGCCGCTGTCAGCAACGCTCAGGCTGGTGTTGCCAACGGAGTTGCCATCAGCGTGCGAGTTGTTGGTGTTGTCGGTGTTCACAGCGGTGTTGGTTTCGGTGTTACCGTTGTTGTTGCCGTTGCCGTTAGCCTGGCTGTTGCCGTTGTTGTTGGCTTGGCTGTTGTTGGTGTTGTCGGTATTGCCGCTGTCAGCCACGGTCACGCCCAGCGAGGTGTTGGTATTGGTGCTGTTGTCGTTGTGGTTGGCTTCGCTGGAAGCGGTGTTGGTGCTGTTGTTGCTGTTGTCGGTAGCGGTGGCGGTGTTGCCGTTGTTGCTGCCGTTGCCGTTAGCTTGGCTGTTGTTGGTGTTGTCGGTGTTGGTGTGCGCCGAGTTGTCAGCAGTGTTGGTGCTGTTGTTGCTGTTGTCGGTGTTGGTGGTGGTATCGGTGTTGCCGATAGCATTGTCAGACACGGTCACGCCCAGCGAGGTGTTGGTGCTGTTATCGTTGCCGTTGGCTTCGCTGGTGTTGGTGCTGTTGTTGTTGCTGCTGTTGGAAGCAATGCTGCTGCCACCGTCAACGGTGTTATCATTAATGTCAGCGAGCGCAACGCCTGCCGACAGGGTGAGCGCGAGCGCGGAAACGCCGGCGAGTAAGGTCTTTGTCATTAGTGAACTCCTCATCGAGTGATTAACGGGATAGATTGATTTATTTACCTGCGTGTTTCCCATTAATGGTTTTTTAATCAATCTGCAGGACGCTACTCTTTTAAAAGCGTGCAAATAAATTGCAACTCATTTTTCTGTATATTTATTATAAAAAATGCATAAGCACACATTGTTCTGCTTAAATGCAATATAAAACAGCGCCTTATATCTGGTGATATATTAATCAACTTTGTGCAGGTTATTACCCGCGCTGCGTCAATGCTTATGAAAAAGAAATGATTTCGCAGGTGGAATTAATTTATCTACGCGCGAAAGATAACGATTGTAGGTTGTGAAGGGGGAAAGTTACTTATTAAGATCGAACGACATCGGCACGCGCATGGCCAGGCGGACATCCGGCGCGTCTTCCGTCACGCCGGCGCTGACGGTGAAGTTCAGATTGGTGCGGTCGCTTAAATTATAGGAATAGCCGAGATCGACGCTGCCGATCTGCAGAATCTGGCTGTTGGGGATGGCGAGGCCATTCTGGCGGGTTTCCAGCACGGTGTTGTGGCTGTAGCCGAGGCTCATCGAGGCGCGGTCATTAAGCGAGAGGCTCATCCCGAAGCTGGCGCTGATGCTGTCGCCGGGGTCGATCTCGCCGTACACGCCGCCGACATCCTTACCGAAATTATGCAGATAGCCGACATTGCCGTAATAGACCACCGGGTCAGACGGGAAAATGGCGGTGACACTCGGCTGCACGGCCCAGAAGCCGGAGCCGGTGGGCAGTTCTGTTTGCAGGCCCTGCGCGTTGAGCGGCACGTCGAACGGGCTGGTGCCGGTGGTGGTTTTCACGCGTACGTTGCCGATCAAATAAGGCCAGCCGTCCTTGCCGCGGTTGAGCTGATAATGCGCGCCGAATTCCACGTCGCCGATATCATGGCCGGTGGCGTTGGTGAGGGTGGGCGCGGTGCTGGCGCCGACGGGGCGGGTGAGCGTGTCGTCAGTGCGGTAGACATACGGGACTTTGGCTTCCACCTCGAAACGGTTGGTAACGCCGTAGCGCACGCCGACGGACGGAGTGAGGATATTGCGGGTGACCTGCGTCACTTCAAAAAGGCCAACATTGATGGCTGGGATGATGCTGAAGCCGCTGATGGCGACGCGGGTGGCAGAGGAATTCTGGTATTCCACCGCCGGGGTGACGACCAGCTTGCCTTTTTGCAGCAATACGCCGCCTTCTTCAATATAGGCGGCCAGCTGCGGCGGCTGTTCTTTTTCTTCCTTGCGCACGGTGCCGACTTCCTGCGGCGTATTGGTATTGGCGGCGGCGGGCGGAGTGGCGGCGTCGGTGACGCGGGCAACCGGCGCGGCGGCGACCGTCTGGTCCACCGGCTTGCCGGTGAGGGCGGATACCTTGCCGCTGAGCTGGCGGAAGCGTTCTTTTTCAGCGTCCAGCGAGCGCTGCTGGCGCTCGATGTCCTGCTTCTGTTTCTGAAGTATTTCTTCCTGCGCGGCGAGGCGGCGGGCCTGTTCGTTCACGGCCTGCATCAGCGCGTCCACATCGGCGGAGGCGGCGGGTTCGGCGAAACAGGGGAAGGCCGTTCCGGCAAGCAGCGGAAGCAGCAGGGAGAGGCGAAGGGGGGATTTAAGCGTAAACATGGATTAAGCGCCTAGCACACTAAAAAAGCGCTGCCAACACTTTTCTTCTGCCGTGGTCAGAAACCGGTTTCCTGTAGTGCGCGGGCCACATCAAGGGCGGCGTAGGTTAGTATTGCGCGCGCGCCGGAGCGCTTGAAAGAAAGTAATATTTCCAGCATGCTGCGCATATAATCCAGCTGGCTGACTTGCGCGGCGGCGCGCAGCATGGCGTATTCGCCGCTGACCTGGTAGGCCAGCACCGGCAGCGTGCATTCGCGGGCAAGGAGGCTGACTATATCGAGGTAGGGCAGGCCGGGTTTGACCATCAGCATATCCGCGCCTTCTTCAATGTCCAGCATGGCTTCGCGCAGGGCTTCGCGTGCGTTGGCGGGGTCCATCTGGAAGGTTTTTTTGCTGGCGCCTTGCAAATGCTTAGCCGAATCCACCGCGTCGCGGAAGGGGTCGTAGAGGGCGGAGGCGTATTTGGCGGCGTAAGAGAGGATCAGCGTGTCGGTGAAACCGGCGGCGTCCAGCGCGCTTCGAATCGCGCCGATGCGCCCGTCCATCATATCGGAGGGGGCGACGATGTCGCAGCCGCTTTGCGCCTGTATCACCGCCTGCTGGCAGAGGATTTCTACAGTGGCATCGTTGGCGACGTCGCCGTTGATGATGATGCCGTCTAGGCCGTGCGAAGTGTAGGGGTCGAGGGCGACGTCGGCGATCAGGCCGATGCCGGGGGCTTCGCGCTTCAGCGCACGCAGGGCGCGGCAGACTAGATTGTCCGGGTTCAGGGCTTCGCTGCCCTTTTCATCCTTGAGGCCTGCATCCACTGCCGGAAACAGCGCCAGCGCCGGGATGCCGAGTGATTGTGCTTCACGTGCGAGCGGCACTAAAAGGTCGATGGAAAGCCGTTCCACGCCAGGCATGGAGGCGATGGGGGTGCAGCGGTTGTCGCCGTCCTGAATGAACACCGGCCAGATCAGGTCGGACGGGTGCAGACGGGTTTCGGCAGCGAGCGCGCGCGACCAGTCGTGCCGGCGCAGGCGGCGCAGGCGGGTGGCGGGGAAGGAGCCGTAGGGGGCTGACGGCTGACGGATGACGGATGGCATGGGAGAAGGCGTTGCCTTTGCAAAAAAAATGCGTTAAGTGGCTAGCACTAAGCCGCTTTTTACCGATTGTCTATTCTTTATGTCGTCATCCGTCATCCGTCAGCCGTCAGCCGCACAACGCATCCTCTCCGGCGTCCAGCCGACCGGCAACCTTCATTTAGGCAACTATCTGGGGGCGATCCGCCACTGGGTGGGATTCCAGCAGACGCATGAATGCTTATTTATGCTGGCCGATCTGCACGCCATCACCGTGCCGCAGGACCCGGAAAGCTTGCGCAAACACGTGCGCGAAACGGCGGCGGCGTATATCGCCTGCGGCATCGACCCGGAGAAAAGCGTGATCTTCCCGCAATCCATGGTGAGCATGCATGCCGAGCTGGCGTGGATTTTATCGTGCCATACGCCGCTGGGTTGGCTGAATAGGATGACGCAGTTCAAGGAAAAAGCGGGCAAGGATAAGGAAAAAGCGGTGCTTGGCCTCTATTCCTACCCCGTGCTGATGGCCGCCGATATTATCGGCTACAAGGCCACGCATGTGCCGGTGGGGGAGGACCAGAAGCAGCATCTGGAGCTGGCGCGCGACATTGCCGGGGCGTTCAACCGGCATTACGGGGTGGAGATGTTCCCGCTGCCGGAGCCGCTGATCATGGGCGAGGCGACGCGGGTGATGAGTCTGCGCGACGGCACGAAGAAAATGAGCAAGTCCGACCCGTCCGATTATTCGCGCATCACGCTCACCGACGATGCCGAGACCATCGCCCAGAAAATCCGCAAGGCGAAATCCGACATGGAGCCGGGCATTGCCTATGATGTGGAAAAACGGCCTGAGGCAGCCAACTTACTGAATATCTATGCCGCCATGAAAGGCATCACCCGCGCCGAGGCGCTGGCGGAGTGCGGCGGCGATAATTTCTCCGCCTTCAAGCAGAAGCTGGCTGAGGCGACGGTAGCGCACATGGCGCCGATTACCGAGCGTATGCGGGAGCTGCTGGCGGATACCAAAGCGCTGGACCGGATTCTCGCGCGTGGCGCGGAAGCGGCGAATGCGATTGCGCAGCCGGTGCTGCGCGAGGTGAAGGATAAGGTGGGGTTTTTGCGCCTGTAAATTCTCCTCTCCCTTGAGGGGAGAGGGGAAGCAAGGGGATTGCACTCGCCTGTTGCGGGAACGGATGGGTGCGGTATGATTGATGTGAACCCTTAACCGCTATAGTGCATGCCGCCCAACTATTCCATTTCCTTTACCGCTGCCGTGCAGGCGGTGGTTGCGCTATCGCTACCGATGCTGGTGGTGCTGGGCGGGCTGGTGACGCTGGGGCAACTGGATTTTTCATATTTTGTCTATGGCTATATCGTTTCGCTGCTGATGTCGGCGGCGATTGTGATTCCGTCGCTTACCAACCTGGCGGCGCTGGCGCAGTATGTGGATGATCTGGCGCAGGATAAGCGCGTGCGCGCGCCGGATCTGCGCTATATCAAGAATTTGGCGGCATTGCAGGAATCGCTGTCGCGGTTGCAGCGCTCGTGGGAGCACCAGAAGCAGGAGATGGAGACGGTCATCACCGAGCGTGAGATTCTGGTGGATACGCTGCCGGACATCCTGATCATGACCAATAACGATATGGTGACGGTGCGCACCAACCGCGCGGCGCGCAGCATTTTCGGGCAGAACCTGGCAGGAAAACATATCCGCGATGTGGTGCCGAGCGACAAGCTGCTGCACGCGATTGACGCGGTGATCGAGGATTATCACGGGCAGGAGGTGGAGTTTTATTTAGGCGAACCGTTCGAGCGCGATTTTCAGGCGACCATCGAGCGCTTTCCGATTCCCTCGGCGAGCGGTGTCTCCATTATCATTACGCTCAATGACATCACGCAGCAGAAGCGTATCCAGCGCATGCGCGCCGATTTCGTGGCCAATGCCAGCCATGAAATCCGCACGCCGCTGGCGAGCATCATCGGTTTTATCGAGACACTGCGTGGGCCTGCGAAAGACGATGCGATGGCGCGCGAGGAATTCCTGCGCGTGATGGGCGAGCAGGCGGAGCGGATGAGCAAGCTGGTGAATGATCTGCTTTCGCTCTCCAAAATCGAGATGAATGCGCACAATGCGCCCACGGGCCGGGTGGATATGGCGCGGCTGGTGAAGACCGAGAAGCAGCATTTCGAGTGGGCGGCGGAGCAGAAGCATATCACGCTGAAAGTGAATGTGCAGGAGCATTTGCCGGCGGTGAAGGGCGAGGAGGATGAGCTGGCGCAGGTGGTGCGCAACCTGCTCGGAAACGCGGTGAAATACGCGCATAACGACACCGATATCAACATCACCGTGCGCCTGAGCTCTGACCTGCCGAAGGATCCGATGATGCGAGGACTGAGCCGTGCTATTTTATTCTCCGTGCAGGATAAGGGCGAGGGGATTCCCAAGGAGCATATTCCCCGCTTGACCGAGCGCTTCTACCGGGTAGATTCGGCGCGCACGCGCAAAGTCGGCGGCACGGGCCTGGGCCTTGCTATCGTCAAACACGTGTTGAACCGCCATCACGGGCTGCTGGTGATTGAAAGCGAGGTGGGAGTGGGAAGCATTTTCTGCGTCTACCTGCCCATCCATGAGGAAAGTGTGCGTCCATGAGTTCTGCAGCCGCCGTTTCGTTGCGCCCAGTATTTGTTCGCAAATCCTCCCGCATCTGGTGGGAGAAGATGGTGATGGCGCTGCTGTTCATGGCGTCGCTGACTTCCATTTTAGTGACGGTGGCGATTATTCTTTCCGTGCTGTTCGAGGCGATCCGGTTTTTCCAGCTGGTGCCGGTGACGGATTTTTTGTTCGGGCTGCAATGGAGCCCGCAGACGGCACTCAGAGCCGAGCAGGGCGGGGCTTCGGGAAGTTTCGGGGCGGTGCCGCTGTTTGCGGGAACGCTGCTGATTACGCTGGTGGCGATGCTGGTGGCGATTCCGATTGGCCTCTATTCCGCCATTTACATGTCCGAATATGCCGGGCCGCACGTGCGCGCCTGGGCGAAGCCGGGGCTGGAGATTCTGGCGGGGATTCCGACGGTGATTTACGGCTATTTCGCCATTATCACCATCGCGCCGATGCTGCGGGGCTTGGGCGAAATGATTGGCGTGCCGGTGGCGAGCGAGAGCGCGCTGGCGGCGGGGCTGGTGATGGGGGTGATGATCATCCCGTTTATTTCCTCGCTCTCCGATGATATTATCACAGCGGTGCCGCGTTCCTTGCGCGATGCGTCGCTTGGCATGGGGGCCACTAAATCCGAGACCATCCGGCAGGTGGTGCTGCCGGCGGCGCTGCCGGGCATCATGGGCGCAGTGCTGCTGGCGGTGTCGCGCGCGATTGGCGAAACCATGATTGTGGTGATGGCGGCGGGATTGTCGGCCAACCTCACCATCAACCCGCTGCAGGCGGTGACGACCGTGACGGTGCAGATCGTGACGCTGCTTGTGGGCGATCAATCCTTCGATAGCCCAAAAACGCTGGCGGCGTTCGCGCTGGGGCTGGCGCTCTTTATCGTGACGCTGGTTCTCAATATCGCGGCGCTGATGATTGTGAAATCCTACCGCGAAAAATACGAATAGCGCATGCGGCACGCATGGCCGGTTCGGCTGCCGGTAGCATGTGCGCTGGCGGCATTCGCGCTGTGGCTGGCCGCGCCGCTTTTACTGCTGGATAGCTGGTATAACAGCCAGGATAAAATCCATTATCCTTACCTGCTGGCGCAGTTTGCGGAAGGATTCAGGGCGGGTATCTGGTATCCGCGCTGGATGGGGGAGCTGTATGGGGGATACGGGTATCCGTCTTTCCTGTTCTATCCACCGGGGTATTTCTTCGTCGCGCTGCCGTTCATGCAGCTGCTGGGCCATCCGGTCTTGGCGGCGAAAGCGTCGCTGGTGATGATGCTGATGGCAGGTGGCGGGGGTGCCTATTTGCTCGCCCAGCAGGCGCGGCTGGGGCGGGGGGTGAGCCTGCTGATGGCGGGGGTGTTTCTGCTGACACCGTATCTTGGCGGCGACATTTATGCGCGCGGCGCGCTGGCGGAAGCTTATGCGATACTGCTTTGCCCGTGGAGCCTGCTGTTTCTGCTGCGCCTGCAGGAAAATAATACCGCGTGGGATGAGGCAGGGTTCGTGCTCGGCACCGCGGCGATTCTCTGGATGCACCCGCTGGTGGCGATGCTCTGGCTGCCGGTGGTGGCAGCGCTGATCGCGCCGTGCGTACTTGCGCACTGGCGGCAGGGCATGCGCCAGGTATATGCGCTGCTGATGGCGGTGGTCCTTGCCAGCCCGTACTGGCTGCCGGCGCTGATGCTGAAAGAATACGTGACCTATGAGAACGCGCTGGGCGCCGGTTATGATGTTACCCTGACGCTTAAACCGTTTGCGAAATCCATCATCGCATTGGAAAGCCCGTCGCTTCCGCTGGCGCTGCTCGCGCTGGCGGGGGCCTGCGCCGGGTGGAGGCAATGGCGCGTGCGCATCATGATGTGCCTGTATATAGGTTTGTTGTTCATGCAGCTGCAAGTGTCGCTGCCGGTGTGGCAGTCGCTGCTGCCGGTGGCGAAATATTTGCAGTTCGGTTTCCGTCTCAATGCGGTTGCGATGGTGCTGCAATACGCATTGCTGCTGGCGCTGGTGGCCGCACTACCGCACCGGTACGCCAAACTCGGCACAACAGTTGTAATTGCGCTATGGGCGCTGTTTGCGGCGGCCAGGCCGTTTCACCTGCTTGCGCCTGTGCGTTGCGTGCTGGAAGGTACGGGATATGCGCTGCCCAACCGTGGTGCAGCCGCCCGGTTGCCCGGCGAGCTTAATTATGCAGAGCGGGCGGAAGCGGCGCGGCAGGGAATGTATAACGGGGCGGTGACCAATGAATTCCTGCCGCGCCGCGCGTTGCATTTTAATGCAACCAGCCGCTTTGCCGGCGGTGAGCCGATTGCGGAGGCAAGTGGTGCGGCTTTGGAGTTGCTGAATGCTGCGTATCCTATCCGTTTCCGCCTTAACGTTGAACAGGCGCCGGCGGAGGTGCGTATTCGGCAGCTTTATTTTCCGGGCTGGGAGATTCGGGTCAATGGCGAGCTGCTCCCGGAAGCGCCGCCGATGCCGCCGGGCATGCGCTGGTGGGTGGATAGCGAAGGGCTGATGCGGCTTTCGCTGGCGCAGCCGGGGGAGTATCTGGTCGAGGCGCGCTACCATGGTCCGCCCTATTGGGGCTGGCGTAACGCGCTGATTGCGCTGGTCATGGCGGCGTGGCTGCATGGCTTGCGGCGGCGGCGCGGGGGTATGCGAAAATGATTGGCGCGAGGCATTTTTTTTGCGTAAGACTACGCACGCATGGATAAGCAGGTCGGCACACATCACCGCAAACGGCTGCGGGCGGAGACACGTTTCCGCCGGCTGGCGCAGGGCGCGCTGATGCTGGCGTTGCTGGCGCTGATGGTGCTGCTGGGCAGTATTCTCACGCGCGGAATGAGCGGATTTTATCAGTCGCAGATCAAGCTTTCGGTGACATTGGATGCGGCCACGCTCGGGCTTGCCGAGGGCGAGACGCTGCAGGATGCCTCCGTCAGCGCCTATACCAAGCCCATCCAGCAGGCGCTGAAAGCGCGCTTCCCCGAAGTGGAAGACCGCGCGCAGCAGCGCGATTTGCTGGCGCTGGCCAGCCCCGGCGCGGCATCCGTGCTGCGTATGCAGGCGCAAGAAGCAGGGGCGCTGCCGGACGGCCCGGTTGAGGTGTGGCTGCCGCTGGCGAGCCCGGTGGATTTATACCTGAAAAGCAACGGAAAGCCCGTGCAGGGCAAGGTGCTGAACACGCAGCAGGAGGCATGGGTGGCAGCGCTGAAGGAGCGCGCAGAGATACGCACCGTCTTTAACCGCGGGTTTTTCACCCGCGCCGATTCGCGCCAGCCGGAGCAGGCGGGATTCCTGGGGGCGATGACGGGATCGGTGTTGCTGCTGCTGGTGTGTTTTGCGGTGGCGTTTCCGCTGGGGGTGATGACGGCGGTCTATCTGGAGGAGTTTTCCCGCCCTAGCCGGGTGGTGGATATTATTGAGGTGAATATTAATAATCTGGCGGCGGTGCCCTCCATCGTGTTCGGGTTGCTGGGCTTAGCCATTTACCTGAATTATATGCACCTGCCGCGCTCCTCGGCGCTGGCGGGGGGGCTCACCATGGCGCTCCTGATATTGCCGGTGATTATCATTACCACGCGCACGGCGCTGCGCTCGGTGCCGGGATCCATCCGCGACGCGGCACGGGCGCTGGGGGCGACGCCGCTGCAGGTGGTGTGGCACCATACGCTGCCGCTTTCGATGCCGGGCATCATGACCGGCACGATTCTGGGCCTTGCGCGCGCCATCGGTGAAACCGCGCCGCTGCTGATGATCGGCATGGTGGCGTTCATCGCGAGCGTTCCCGGCGGGCCGAACGAGCCGGCAACCGTGATGCCGGTGCAGATTTACCTCTGGGCGAGCAGCGCGGAGGCTGGATTTATCGAGAAAACGGCGGCGGGCATCATTGTGCTGCTGGCGCTGCTGATGTGCATGAACGCGCTGGCGATTTTCATTCGCCGCAAATTCGAGGTGAGGTGGTGATGCAGGTGGAAAACCCGAAGATTTCGGCGAAGCAGGTCAGTGTATTTTATGGCGAGAAACAGGCGCTGTTCGGTGTGGATATCGACATTCCGGCGCAGAGCGTGACCGCGCTGATCGGTCCCTCGGGCTGCGGCAAATCGACCTTCCTGCGCTGCATCAACCGCATGAACGACACCATCCTCGGCTGCCGCGTGGACGGCAACATCATCATCGACAATGCCGACATCAACGCCCGCGAACAGGACGTGGTGCTGCTGCGCGCGCGCGTCGGCATGGTGTTCCAGAAGCCGAACCCGTTTCCGAAATCCATTTATGATAACGTGGCCTACGGGCCGCGCCTGCACGGGCTGTTCTCCAGCCGCGCCGAGCTGGACGCCACCGTGGAGGGAAGCCTGAAGCGCGCCGGGCTGTGGGAAGAGGTGAAGGACCGGCTGAAAGACCCCGCCACCGGCCTCTCCGGCGGCCAGCAGCAGCGCCTCTGCATCGCCCGCACCATTGCGGTGAATCCCGAGATCATCCTGATGGACGAACCCTGCTCGGCGCTGGACCCCATCGCTACCGCCCGCATCGAGGAGCTGATTCGCGAACTGAGGGCGAATTTCACCATTGTGATCGTCACGCACTCTATGCAGCAGGCCGCGCGGGTTTC
>CAYPEF010000043.1:0-16395 GCA_964409675.1 uncultured Rickettsiales bacterium
GCAGCATCCAGTTCCAGACGTCACGGGAATTCCCGGTGCACCCGCTGGAGGAAATACAAAGCGGGCATCCGGGGGATATTATGGTATGATTTTTCCCTCCCCCTGGAGGGGGGAGGATAGATTTTCTTAAGCGCCTGCGCTTTAGAAAAGCTTGGAGGGGGTGAAAGCCTGTCAGTAGAGCCGCACCGATGTCACCCTCACCCAGCATCTGTCTCAAGCGCAAGTGCGCTAAGAAGATGCAACCCTCTCCCCTCAAGGGAGAGGGAAAGAGAGTTACTTCTTCAGATACTCGGCGCAACTCTGCACGCCTGCTTCTGCGCCCCAGGGCATCACGGGCACGGCGGAGGTGGAGTTTTTGGGGGAGCCTTCGATGGGACGGTCGGAATAGACGACATAGACCAGCGTGTTGCGCGCCGTGTCGCAACCGCGGACGATTTGCATTTTCTTGAAGATGAGGGAGCGCGATTCGCGGTAAACGATATCGCCCTGCTCGAACTTCTTGCGGAAACGGATGGGGCCGACCTGGCGGCAGGAGAGCGAGATATCCGAGACTTCCTCGGCTACGCCGAACATGCCCTTCACACCGCCTTTTTCCGGGGCAGTGAAATAGCAAGCCACGCCCTCCACATCCGGGTCATCCAGCCCGTAGGTGGCGATTTTGTCGTTGGGTGTGAGGGCGTTCCAGACGGTGGATTTTTTGAAGATGAGATCCGTGTCATCAGCCTGCGCGGCGGAGGCGGCAAGTAGTACAAGCATAATAGCGCGACGCACTGTTTTCATGATGCTAATCCAGCTCGATCATTTTCTGCCACCAGCCTTTGCGGGCGGGTTCGCCTTCCGGGCGCTGGGTGGGGGTGGGGGTGGGCGGAGTCGTGTTCCAGGCGGGCGCGGGCTGGAAGGATTCGCTGTAATTGCTCGGCGCGACGGAAATGGAGGTAACTTCGTTTTCCGCCGGGAAGCGATCTTCGCGGGGAGCGGAAGCTTCACGCGGCTCACCTTCGGCGTTGCCATTGCGCTCGCCGTCTTTCCACCGGCGGCGTCCGCGTCCACGGCCACGGCTGCCGCGTGCAGGGCGGGGCTCGAAATTATCGTCGGCGGGTACGGCTTCGGTGGTTTCCGAGATGGCTTCTTCTTCCGTCTCGGAGGTTTCCGCTTCGCCCTCATTGCGGGCGGTCATGCCGTCATTCTCGCGGTCGCGTCCGCCGCGCCTTCTGCGGCGTCTGCGCGGGCGGTCGCGGGTGGGGCGTTCTTCCAGCGATTCTTCACCGGCTTCGGCTTCCATCGGTTCTTCGATGGTTTCCAGCACGTCCTCGGCGGCGACGGGGGGGAGCGCGTTGCGGTTGCCCCGGCGGTCACGGTCACGGTGGCGGTCGCGCCGTCCTTCCTCGCGCTCGGCGCGTTGCTGGCCGGTTTTGCGAGTGCGCTCGATGGTGAAGTTGGAGGCAGTCATATCATGGTCGATCAGCACCTGGATCTGCACACCATAGCGCTCCTCGATGCTGCTCAGCAGCGCGCGCTTGTGGTTGAGCAGGTGCAGCGCCATATGCTCGGGGGCGGAGAGTTTCAGCAGCTGCCAGTTGCCGGCGGCGGCGTCTTTTTCCAGCGAGCGGATGATCTGGATGGTCATGGATTCGTTGGAGCGGATGACGCCGCGGCCAATGCAGTGCGGGCATTGCACGGTGCTGGCTTCGGCGATGCTCGGGCGCAGGCGCTGGCGTGACATTTCCAGCAGGCCGAACGGGCTGATGCGACCCAGCTGGATTTTGGCGCGGTCGGATTTCAGCGCTTCCTTTAGCGTGCGCTCGACGTTGCGGCGGTTGCGCGATTCCATCATGTCAATGAAGTCGATCACGATCAGCCCGGCCAAATCGCGCAGGCGCAGCTGGCGGGCGATTTCGGTGGCGGCCTCCAGGTTGGTCTTGGCGGCGGTTTCCTCGATATTGCGCTCGCCGGTGGAGCGGCCCGAGTTGACGTCGATGGAGATCAGGGCCTCGGTGGGCGAGAGCACGATATAGCCGCCGCTTTTCAGCTTCACCACGGGGTCGTGCATGGAAAGCAGCTGTTCCTCGATGCCATAGGCATAAAAGAGCGGAGTGTTGTCGCGGTAGTGCTTCACGCGCGGGGTATGGCTGGGGAGCAGCATTTTCATGAAGTCGCGCGCGGTTTTATAGCCTTCGTCACCTTCGACCATTAATTCAGCGATGTCGCTGGTGTACTGGTCGCGGATGGCGCGCTTGATCAGGTCGGATTCTTCATAAATGAGCGCGGGCGCGGTGGAGGCGAGCGTGTTTTCGCGCACCTGGTTCCAGAGCTTCACCAGATAGTCGAAGTCGCGCTTGATTTCGGTGCGGGTGCGGTCGATGCCGGCAGTGCGGATAATGACGCTCATGCCGCGCGCGGTCTTGAGTTCGGCCATCACCTGCTTCAGGCGCTTGCGGGTGTCGCCATCGGAGATTTTGCGCGAAACGCCGCCGTCGCGCGGGGAGTTCGGCATCAGCACGCAGTAGCGGCCCGGGAGCGAGAGGTAGGTGGTGAGCGAGACGCCCTTGTTGCCGCGTTCTTCCTTGATCACCTGCACCAGCACCACCTGCCCGCGCTTGATGACTTCCTGGATGCGGTAGCGCTTGAAGAAGGGCACGCGCTTGTTGCGCGACGAAATTTCTTCTTCTTCATTGACGATGGTTTCCACATCGTCGCCGTTGCCGTCTTCGCGCTTTGGTTTTTCGGCGGTTTCGGCGTCGGCGGGAAGCCCGGTTGCCGGTTCGGCGTTGATGGCGGATTCGGGGAATGCGGGAGAGGATTCCGCACCGTCCAGCGGCTCGGATTGCAAGAATTCATTGCGCGCGGCCTCGGCCTGCGCCGGGGTTTCTTCCTGCAGCGTAAAGAATTCGGATTGCAGCGTGATGGAGTCCATCGGCTCCATCGGCGAGACGGGGATGGTGAATTCCATCGGCACGATGCCGGGTTCCGATGTATCCGCCTCACCCTCGACCTGCTCCAGCGGCATGTCGGCAGCGGCGAGCGTGGCGTCGGTAATGGCTTTTTCATCCCCGGTTTCATTGTCATGTGGCTCATCGCCTTCGTCGGCGTCGAGCATCGCCTGCTGCTCGACTTCCTCGATCAGGCGTTTGCGGTCGGAGACGGGGATCTGGTAATAATCCGGGTGGATTTCGGCGAAAGGCAGGAAACCCTGCTTGCCGCCGCCATATTCCACGAAGGCCGCCTGCAAGGAAGGCTCGACGCGGGTGATCTTGGCGAGGTAGATATTGCCCTTCAGCTGCTTTTTGGCGGCGGTGACAAAATCGAATTCGTAAATCTGCGAATTATCGGCGATGGCGACGCGCATTTCCTCCGGGTGGAGAGCGTCGATCAGCATGCGTTTGGTCATAATAGTCCTCTTGGTATGGGACTGACCGGATTCCTGCGCCGATGGCGTCAGATGAAATGATGCATTCTCCGCCTGCGTTACGGCACGGCTGTTCGCGCCGCGCGCCCGATCAGGGGCAGCGGACAGGACAGGCGCGGATGCGCGGCATGGGGGAAGAATGTGGGTAATGTCATCGTTTCATCGACCATCGGTCGGAGTTCGGTCAGTATGTCGGGTGAATGGGATATATTTAAATAGTATGGTTGTCGGTTGTATAGCGTTGATCGTAGGGTATCCCGGGCGGAGCGCGGCAGATGTTCTCATGATGCATCCTGCGGCGCGGCTCAATCCGGAATAAATTCCGTGAAGGCAAGATGTTGCCTTATGGACGCCACTATAGCCGAGCTTTTGGCATTTCACAATCGACTTTTTCGATCTGCCAGTTGTGCGAGGAAAAAAACACGCTAGAATCAGCGCGCAACCCACGCCGCACCTCATGCATAAGCCATTCTATTTCTTATTTATATTATTCTTCTCATGGCTGTTTGCCAGTGAGGGCGCACTGGCTGGCGCTCCTGGTTTAAGCATTAAAGCGGGAAAAGAGGCGGAAATCATCACCCTGACCGCACCCGAAAAAGGAAAAATCAAATATTTCCAGCTGGATAATCCGCCGCGCCTAGCGGTGGACCTGCCAAATTACCAGGGCCCGCGCAAGATCGGCCTGCCCGGCGGCTATGCGGGAGCGGTGAAAGCGGTGCGTATCGCCCAGTTCAACCCGCAGGTAGTGCGCGTGGTGTTTGAACTGGCGAAGCCCGGGATTCCGCTGGAAGCGCAGGTGAGCGACAACGAGGTAAAGCTCACCTTCCGCACCCCTTCCCCGTCAGCCGGGGATACGCTTAGAGAAGCAAAATCACCGGCGCCGGAAAAGGAAAAATCGGCCAAGCAAACCCCGGCGAACAAGCAAGCGGCGGAGAAAGAACGGCCCATCAAGGAACAGTCCGTAAAAGAAAAGAAGGAATCCCAAAAAGAATCCAAAGCGCATACCAAAAAGGAGCGCTCCGAGGAAAGCAAGCCGATGATCGTGATCGACGCCGGCCACGGCGGGCAGGATCCCGGTGCGCAAGGGCCGGACGGCACATATGAAAAAGAGATCGTGCTGGAATATGCCCGTTCGCTCAAACGCGCCCTGCTTGCCACCGGGCGCTACCGGGTGACGCTCACCCGCGACGGCGATTATTTCATCCTGCTGCGCCAACGCACGGCGATCGCGCGCAAGGCCGGGGGCGATTTATTCATCTCGCTGCACGCCGATTCGGCGCCAGGCATCGAGGCACGCGGTCTTTCAGTCTATACTCTCTCCGAGACCGCCTCGGACGCGGAAGCGGGCGCACTGGCCGCCAGCGAAAACCGGTCGGATGCGCTTTCAGGGATGGACCTCTCACACGAGAGCGAGGATGTGGCGAATATCCTGATCTCGCTCGCCCAGCGCGAAACCAATAATACCTCCGCGATGTTTGCCGATCTCCTGGTGCGCGGCCTGACGAAGCAGGAGGTGACGCTGCTGTCGCATGCGCACCGCTTCGCCGGTTTCGCCGTGCTGAAAGCGCCGGACATGCCCTCGGTGCTGGTGGAGACCGGGTTCATCTCGCACCCCGAGGAGGAGCGGCTGCTGAAAAGCAGGCGTTATCGCGAACAGCTGGTGAAAGGACTGGTTGACGGAATCGACAGATTCTTCCAAAAGAGGCGCGAAGGGATTTTATGAAATCTGTCAGCAGCCTCCTCCTCAGCGCACTCGGCTGGGCGTTTACGCTTTTATGCTCGGGCATCATCCTCGGCTGCATCGCGCTGATTCTGCTGTTCAATCATTACAGCAAGGATTTGCCCGATTACGGGCAGCTGGCCCAATATGACCCGCCGACGGTGACGCGCCTTTATGCCGCCGACGGACGGCTGCTTGCCGAATACGCCACTGAAAAACGTGTATTCGTGCCGCTGCCTGCTATTCCAAAGCGCGTGATTTACGCGTTCCTCTCCGCCGAGGATAAGAATTTCTACAAGCATACCGGCATCGACCTCACCGGCATCGGGCGCGCGGTCTATACGAATATCCTTTATTACGGCCAGGGGCGCTCGCTCTCCGGCGGCTCCACCATCACCCAGCAGGTAGTGAAGAATTTCCTGCTCTCCAACGAAAAATCGCTGGAGCGCAAGATAAAGGAAGCCATCCTGGCGCTGCGCATCAGCCAGGTATATAGCAAGGATAAGATTCTGGAGCTGTACCTGAATGAAATCTTTCTCGGCATGCGCTCATATGGCGTGGCGGCGGCCTCGCTTAATTATTTTAATAAGTCATTGGACGAACTAACCATCGAAGAAGCGGCGCTGCTGGCCACCATGCCCAAGGCCCCCTCTTCGTACGACCCGCGCAAGAAATATGAGGAAGCCAAGACCCGGCGCGACTGGGTGATCGGCCGTATGCGTGAGGACGGGTATATTACCGACGAAGAGGCGAAAACCGCCATCTCGATGCCGATTACCCTGCGCTCGCGCGCGCCGGATGACGTGGTGTCGGCGGAATTTTTCGCCGAGGAAGTACGCCGCTGGCTTGCCGCCAAATACGGCGAGAACGTGCTTTATGAAGGCGGGCTGGTGGTAAAGACCACCATCGACCCCGCCATGCAGCAAATGGCCGACCGGGCGCTGCGCCACGCGCTGATCGATTATGACCGCCGGCGCGGCTACCGCGGGCCGGTGAAAAAACTGCTTTCCATGGACAAATGGAAGGAAACGCTGGAGCAAATGCTCAAGGAAGACCACCATTTGATCGAGCGGCAGACGCTGGCGGCGGTGACCGCGGTGGAAAACAGCAAAGCCACCATCAGCTTCGCTGACGGCAAAACCGGCATCATCCCCTTTTCGCTGCTCAAATGGACCCGCCGCGTGGTGAGCGACGGCGTGCTGGGGCCGGAGGTGAAAAAGGCAAGCGACGTGCTGGGCGTGGGCGATATCGTTATTGTCGGCCAGCCTTCGGACGAGCAGTTGAAGCTGGTGGCGGAAGCAGAGCGCAAGAATGCGTGGGATTTGCAGCAGGTGCCGGCGGTAAACGGCGCGCTGGTGGCGGTGGACCCGCATACCGGCAAGGTGCTGGCGCTTTCGGGCGGCTATGCCTACGGCGGCACCGAGTTCAACCGCGCCACGCAGGCCAAGCGCCAGCCGGGTTCTTCCTTCAAGCCGTTCGTCTATATGGCGGGGCTGGAAAACGGCTTCACCCCCTCCACCATCCTGCTCGACGCGCCCGTGGAGATGAGCCAGGGCGCGGGCATGCCGACCTGGAAGCCGCAGAATTACCATGACGATTATCTGGGCCCGACCACGTTACGCGTAGGCCTGGAGAAATCGCGCAATACGATGACGGTACGTCTGGCGCAAATCATCGGCATCGACCGCGTGTTGGAAATGGGACGGCGCATGGGAATTTACGACAAGCCGCCGCGGAATTTCTCCATCGTCCTCGGGGCTTCGGAGACAACTTTGTTGCGTATGGCTAATGCTTATTCGATGATCATCAATGGCGGCAAGCAGGTGCTCCCCTCGCTGGTGGAGCGCATCGAGGACCGGCACGGCAAGACGATTTACCGGCGCGACGAACGCCCCTGCCCGGCCTGCACGGTGCTCGATATCGACAATCTTCCCGCCGATCTCACCCCGCCCATCCCCGCCGACAAACGCGTGCAGCTGATCGACCCGCGCGTGGCCTATCAGATCACCTCGATGATGGAAGGCGTGGTGCAGCGCGGCACGGCAACGCGCGCGAAATCCCTGAACCGTCCCATCGCCGGCAAAACCGGCACCACCAATGACAGCAACGACACCTGGTTCATCGGCGCGACGCCCGACCTGGTGGCGGGCGTCTTCATCGGCTATGACCGGCCGCAGACGCTCGGCAAGAAGGAAACCGGCGGCAGCGTGGCGCTGCCCGGCTTCATCTATTTCATGCAGGAGGCGCTGAAGGGGGTGCCCGCCAAGCCGTTCCGCATTCCGCAAGGCGTCCAGCTGGTGCGGGTGGATCTGCATACCGGCCAGCCGGTGGAAGCAGGCATGGAGAGCGGCGGTCAGATGATCCAGGAAGCCTTCGTCGTCGGCCCGCCCATCTTCAAGCCCGGCGCGACGCCGGTGACGGAGATTCCACAGGTTGCAGCGCCTGTTGATACCGGCGATGCGCCGGTAGTACTGCAAACCGTACCCCCCGCGCCGGTGGACACTCTCCCTTGGCACCAGAACCCGGCCGCACCGGTGACTATTCCGGCTGCCCCGCCGGTGACCGGTGCGCCGGCAGCGCCAACAGAGGGAACGGGAGGATTGTATTAAGATTTTGTTCTAATGTTTATGCTTTTCTAGCAAAGTATTAAAAAATTAGAGATAAGTGTATAGATACACCATCAGTATTTCATTGAAACAATTAGAGAAATGCTCCAACGGTTCTATTTGATTTTTTAATTAATAAAAATTATATTTATTAATTAACAATATGAATTTAGCCAGTGCAGATGATGAGTGAATCAGAAGAGAAGTTCAATGATAGCGAACGTCATATCCTTATTGTTGATGATAATCAAGATACGTGTAAACAGGTAGAGTCAATATTAAAACGGTATTTAAAATCGCAGATGAAAAATCTGGACTATATCTATTTTCACCAAGCATCTAACGGTGCGGAAGCACTTTTGCAATTAGGTGATCTGAATAAAGAAGCAGCGCAGCGGACAATCTTATTTGTTGACTCTAAGATGCCGGCATTAAGCGGACTGGAGCTGCGTGAACGCATGCGCAATAGCCAGCGACCGGAAATGCGCACTATGCCAATTATCTACATGTCGGGATCAGACGAACCCATTCCTCTTGATTTGCACTTACAGCGCATAAAAAAACCAGTCGCTCTGAATGACATTTTTAAGAGCTTTGATAGAGCCTCTGATATGCTAGAGACGCGGCTTGAAGCAGAAAAGCGCTCTGATCTTTTCGCTGAAAGAGCAGCAGCGAAAAGGCTTCGCCAAATGCAAGCTGCTGTTGAAAAGGATTTATCAGCAGAAAACGAGACTCTTGACGCAGCGCGGAAATTAAAAGAACAACACAATCAAGCATACAATCAGAAAAACTACGCCGAGCGTGCGCGCGAAGCATATGGTTGGAATCAACATGATACCTATCAAGAAAATGATCAAGATTATCTGGATGCGTATCAGCGCAAAACCGGCAGTGGCCGCTGGACGCGCGAGAGGATTGAGCAATACAAACGCGAAAAAGGTGAAAAAACTCAAAAAAATCTTCCCGGCTTTTAAAAGGAAAATTTTACTCGTTATTGAGATTGTGGCTTATTTGCTTGCGGTATATTTTGGGTTAAATCTTATTGAATTTCTAAAGAAACAGTGGAATATAAGGCTCTGCATTATTATGGATTTATATGAAAGCCGAACTCCATGCCCTCTCCCAGACCATACAGCAATCGCAAGCATTGCTGAGGAGGTATCTTTGACTGGGAGAATGCGCTGCGCCGGCGCGATGAGCTGAACGCGCTCTCGCAAGACCCAGATCTCTGGAACGACCCCACGAAAGCGCAAAGCCTGATGCGCGAGAAAAACGCGCTGGAATCGCTGATCGACTCCTATCTTTCGCTCGACCAGGAATACCGCGACCAGCTGGAGCTGGCGGAACTCGCCGAAGCCGAGAATGACCAGCAGGTAATTGACGAGGCGGAAAACACGCTGAAGCGCATCGCGGCCGAGCTGCACCGGCTGGAGATCGAATCACTGTTATCGGGCGAGGCGGATGCCAATGACTGTTTCCTTGAAATCAATTCCGGCGCAGGCGGCACCGAGTCGCAGGATTGGGCGGAAATGCTTTTGCGCATGTATTCCCGCTGGGCGGCACGAAGGGGTTTCAAGGTGGAGCTGATTGATGAAACACGCGGCGAGGAAGCGGGCATCAAATCGGCCACGCTGAAAATCAGCGGGCATAATGCTTACGGCTGGGCAAAGACGGAGACGGGCGTGCATAGGCTGGTACGTATCTCGCCCTTCGATTCCAACGCCCGCCGCCATACCAGCTTCGCCAGCGCCTGGGTGTATCCGGTGATTGACGACTCCATCGACATTCAGATCAATGATAAGGATTTGCAGGTGGACACCATGCGCTCCGGCGGCGCGGGCGGGCAGCACGTGAACAAGACCGAATCGGCGGTGCGCATCACCCACCTGCCCACCGGCATCGCGGTGAAATCGCAATCTTCCCGCTCGCAGCATGCCAACCGGGCCGAAGCCATGAACATGCTGAAAGCCCGCCTGTATGAGAAGGAGCTGCGCGAACGCGAAGCCAAGGCGCAGGCCGTGGCCGATAGCAAGACGGATGTGGCATGGGGTCACCAGATCCGCTCCTACGTGCTGCACCCCTACCAGATGGTGAAGGATTTGCGCACCAACGTGGAAACCAGCGATTCGGCGGGCGTGCTGGACGGGGATTTGGATGAATTCATCTCGGCGGCGCTGGCCGAGCGTATTGAGGGCAAGGCTAATGGAGAATGAGCCATTAACACTGCGTGATTTTCTGACTAATGCGCTGCATGCGGCCGCCGTATAGCAATCAAGCGGCATAGATATTATTGCGTAAATACCCGGCCACAGATTGAGTGTATCATGCACTCTTAGCACGATAATATGGTTTGTTACAGTTGCATGAATAAATAATTACATATATTTATCAATATATTACATACTTATCGCAGGATCTCTGCCATTGACTTTTTACGGCATAATTGTATAATTTTATTAATAATTATACCTACAAATTATAATCCCATAAAAGCGAATAATAGGAGCAAATAATGTCTGAAGGCATTTCTTCATATGCGAGCGTAAGCCAAAAATTCGATGCTGCAAACAGCATGTTAGTTGGCCATCCAGCGG
Source organism: uncultured Rickettsiales bacterium (assembly GCA_964409675.1). Lineage (GTDB taxonomy): Bacteria > Pseudomonadota > Alphaproteobacteria > Rickettsiales > SXRF01 > CAYMDD01. The sequence goes on from CAYPEF010000043.1 coordinate 10,327, forward strand.
ATAGCCAAGCGGCCCTCAGACAGGCATGGGATGCAGGAAGGCAGCCCATCCGCTCATACCATAGTGAGCAACATTTCCTTGATGTGGCCGGACGCGGAGAAATTACAGATTGGGTCGAAGCCGTGCGCTTCAGAGCAGGCATCAATCATGACGTGGTATACCAGCATGTGGATAACAAAGGCGAAAATAAAACAGGTTTTGCGCCACATGTTGAAGATACCATCAGCCGATATATAAAACGCAGTGGCAACACCATTACTCTGAGCGATAATGAGGATCTTAAAGATGATACTCTGTTCCAGGCAGCACTTAAAATTTTCAATTTCAGCGAAGAAAAACGCACCACCAAAGAAGGCATAACTCTTAGCCCCTTTTTTGGCCAGAATGAATTTTTGAGCGCTTTATATGCTATGGAGCAAGCCCGGGCTTTAGGAATTCCAGATAAATATATTCTTGCGGAAATGACGCATATCCAGGGAACTGTTCCTTTTGAAGCTCACAATCATTTCAATACGCTTGAAAACCGGCTGGAGGAGGCCAATGAATTATTAGCTCCTCAAAAGCAATTGTCCGGTGATGAAATACTCAAGGTTATTAAAAGCTCTGTCAGAATGGCCAATGCGGATGTGGATTCCTTCCGGAGGAATTTTGGCGAATTCATTGTCGATACCCGCAATTTAATGGTTGAGAATGTAGCGGGTTCTCCCGACCATTTAGACAAACCGGCCTTTATGCTAACAGCGTGCATGGGGCCCGTAGGATTTTTAGAAGGTACCGTCGCGGCGAAATCACCGCAAGGAGAAAAGCGCATTTTCCATGCGGTGCATGGTCAGCCCGATGGCGCTGCTATGGAGAGAGATGAAAATAAAGGCATCGAGAATATTTATACCATGGGTGAGTATCTGCGCGCCAATGCGGCCGCAGTAGCCATGGTTACTGCTCTGCACGTAGCCAACACGCCAGTAAATGAAACTCCTTCGACGGATATATCCCTTAATGCATTACTCAACCGGGATTTTTCGCTTGAGGCACGCGCCAAGGGAGAATTAAGCAAATTCGGTGCAACGGCCTTAGCGGAAGCGAAAAAGCGGAACCTTATTACCGATCCGGTCGGAGCTTATCTGCTTGAAACGCTTGGGTCCGATGGAATTAAGGAATTGGCGCAATTAGCAAACAAAACAGGCATTAACCCTGCGCGTGCCACGCCTTCCAGCCCCGATCCAAAGCCCGGCATGAACACTAAAGAGTTAGCCGATACATTTCTAAACAAAGCGGCTGAAATATTTTCCTCCAAAGGCGTTGACTTTGCTGATGTGCGTAAAGACCTTGAAGGAATCCAAAAAACTCAAGAACTACCTGTCGTAAACGAAAAAGGATTCGATTCGCAGATAGCCTCCAAAATAGAAAAAATAAGCGATAGCTTAGAAAATTTTGGGAAAAAAGAAGGAAATGCAGCGGCCAGATATTTAAAAGGACGAAATAGGCCTACAGTTCAAGGGCGCAGCTAAATAGCTTCTTTTTAAATAACCTTCTGATTGCTTAAAGCCTGCTAGTGGCTTGCCCGCAATAGCATGCATTTCTGATAACCATATGAGTATGCGTCAGCTTGAAAAAAGCTGACGCAATTTTTCATGCATATGAAAAGCCTGATTAAGGTTTAGCATTTCTTCAGAAAGTGATACCCTAAAATATTATATCCCTCGCGGAAATAGAGCTTGTGCGCCTGGGGGTTGGTGACGTAGGCGTCCAGCATAAGCGTTCTTGCGCCAAGGGAGGCGGCGAAGGATTCCACCCAGTCCAGCATGGCCTTGCCGATGCCCTTGCCGCGCGCCGATTCCTTCATCACGAAATTGTCGATTTCCACATAATGGCCGCAGTAGAATTTGCAGCCCACCCACAGGCCGGTGACGCCGAGGCATTCATCCCCTTCAAACACCGCCGCAGCACGGTAGCCATTGCTTAGCATGGCTGCGAGCGAGGCATCGTACTCGGCGCGTTCCAGCTTCGGGTTCAGTAGGAGAATAAACGGATAGAGGAGTTCCGGCATCTCCGGCGGGGTGAGTTCACGAATGTGCATCATGTTTATCCTTGTCATTGCGAGGCAGCGCCGAAGCAATCCAGCTATCCGCGCGTTGAGGCATGGATTGCTTCGCTTGCGCTCGCAATGACGTATTTAGCCGATTTTTTCCAGTCCGCCCATATAGGGGCGCAACACCTCAGGGATGGTGATGCTGCCGTCCGCCTGCTGGTAATTCTCCAGAATCGCCACCATCGTGCGGCCAATGGGCAGGCCGGAGCCGTTCAAGGTGTGGACGAACTGGTTGTCCTTGGCGTTTTTGGCTTTGAAGCGGGCTTTCATGCGCCTTGCCTGGAAGGCGCCGCAGTTAGAGCAGCTGGATATTTCGCGGTAGGCCCCCTGCCCCGGCAGCCAGACTTCGATGTCGTAGGTTTTCTCCGAGGAGAAGCCCATATCGCCGGTGCAGAGCAGCATGGTGCGGTACGGCAGGCCGAGCTTTTGTAGGAGGGCTTCGGCGCATTTGGTCATGCGCTCGTGCTCGTCTTCAGAGCTTTCCGGCGTAGTGATGCTGACCATTTCCACCTTGGCGAACTGGTGCTGGCGGATCATGCCGCGCGTACCGCGCCCGGCTGCGCCCGCTTCCGAGCGGAAGCAAGGAGTGTAGGCCGTGTAGCGGATGGGAAGCTGGTCTTCGGACAGGATGCTGTCGGCCACGAGGTTAGTGAGTGGCACTTCGGCGGTGGGGATGAGCCAGTAGCCGTTTTCGGTTTTGAATAAATCCTCGGCGAATTTCGGCAGCTGGCCGGTGCCGAAGGCAGCAGCGTCACGGACCAGATAGGGCGGCGCGACTTCCGTGTAACCGTTTGCCGCCTGCTCATCGAGGAAGAAATTGGCGAGCGCACGCTCCAGCCGGGCAAGTGCGCCTTTCAGCACCACGAAGCGCGCACCGGAGAGTTTCGCGCCGCCTTCAAAATCCATCAGGCCGAGCGCTTCGCCGAGTTCGAAATGTTCTTTGGGCTTGAAGGTGAATTCCGGTTTTTTGCCCCAGTTGCCCACTTCCTTATTGTCGTGCTCGTCCTTGCCGTCGGGCACGTCGCCTGCTGGCATATTTGGTAATGATGAAAGAATATCGTTAAGCTGAACCTCTAACTGGCTAACCTCGCCCTCTCCTGCTGCATTTACAGCTACTGCAACTTTCTGCTCTAGTAATAATTCTTCTGCCCTTGCATGGTCGCCCTTAGCTTTTGCCATGCCTATTTCTTTAGCAAAGCGATTTTTTTCGCTTTGTTTATTCTGCAATTCGGTTTGCAGTTTGCGCTTCTGTTCATCGAGCGCGAGGATGGAAGCAGATTGCGGCTCTAGGCCGCGGCGCTTTAACCCAGCGTCAAATGCTTCGGGGTTCTGACGGATGAATTTAATGTCGTGCATAGTCATTTCCTTTGTCATACCCGCGAAAGCGGGTATCTAGATCATCAGAAAACTGGATACCCGCTTTCGCGGGTATGACAAGCAAAATTATGGATTTTCTACGATGGGGCGGCGCTTTTCGATCAGGGCGCAGGCGAGGATGGAGAGTTCATATAGCACATAGAGCGGCACAGAGAGCGCCACCTGGCTGAACAGGTCCGGCGGGGTGATGAAGGCGGCCACGGTGACGATGATGACGATGGCGTAGCGCCGGCCTTTGCGCAGCGTCTGCGTGGTGAGCATGCCGAAATGGGTGAGCAATGTCAGGATAATGGGCAGCTGGAAGGACAGGCCGAAGGCGAGCAGCAGGTGCATCACCAGGCTTAAATACTCACCCACTTTCGCTTCCAGCTGGATCGGCAGTTGGCCGGGGCCACCCAGGCCGGTGGTTTCAAAACTCAGGAAAAATTTCCATGCCAGTGGGAAAATCAGGTAATAGCACAGCGCCGCACCGGCGAGGAACAGCAGGGGCGCGGCAGTGAGATACGGGATCAGCAGGCGGCGCTCGCGCTTATAGAGGCCGGGGGCGAGGAACAGGTAGATCTGCGCGGCGAGCACCGGGAAGGCGAGGATGAAACCCGCGAACATGGCAAGGCGCAGATAGGTGAAGAAGGCTTCGATCAGGCTGGTATAGATCATCCGCCGCGAATCCGGGTCGGGGAAGGATTCAGCCAGTGGCCTGACTAAGAAGGCGTAAATATCGGACGCATAATGATAACAGATGCCCACCGCTAGCAAGAACGCCGCCAGCGCCCATAGCACGCGCTTACGCAGTTCGGTGAAATGCTCCAGCAGGGGCTGCCTGCGTTCGCTGATCTGCTCGTCGCTCATGCGCTGCCCTCGCCTTCCTGGTCATTGCGCATGGAGTGAGGAAGCTTAGCTTTCCCGCTTGCGCCCGGGATGACCGCGGGGGGTGCAGCGGATGGCGCTGCGGCAAGTTTTTGCACCATCTCGAGATCATAGGCTTCGTACATATCGCCATCGTCGCCCTCAATCCAGCTGGTTTCCTCCAGCGAGCGCTTCGCTTCATCGAGCCCGCTTTCACGCGCGAGGTCTTCAAACATGTCGTGAATCTCGTGCATCCAGCGGCGCAGCTGGGCATAGCCGCGCGCCAGCGCGCGCAGCACCACCGGCAAATCTTTCGGGCCGATGAAGACCACCGCCACAACGACAATCAGGAGCAGTTCGGTGAAGGAGACGTCGAGCATGATAGCCGCTGCGAAAGGAGAAAAAGGCGGTCAGTATAAAATCGCGCTGGATAAATACAACCTCATTACATGTGCTTATTGCCTACAGCAATTCCCGCACATCCGCCAGATGGCCCGTCACCGCCGCCGCCACGGCCATAGCCGGGCTCATCAAATGCGTGCGGCCGCCCTTGCCTTGCCTGCCTTCAAAATTACGGTTGGAGGTGGAGGCGCAGCGTTCGCCCGGCTCCAGCCGGTCGGGATTCATGGCCAGGCACATGGAGCAGCCCGGCTCACGCCATTCAAAACCAGCTTCGGTGAAGATTTTATCGAGTCCCTCGGCTTCCGCCTGCTGCTTGACCAGCCCGGAGCCAGGAACCACCATGGCGAGCTTGATGTTTTTAGCCACCTTGCGGCCCTTGGCGAGGCTGGCGGCTTCTCGCAGATCCTCGATGCGCCCGTTGGTGCAGGAGCCGATGAAGATTTTATCCACCGGGATTTGCGTGAGCGGCGTGCCGGGGGTCAGGCCCATATAATCAAGCGCGCGGGTAATGGAGGCTTTCTTTGCCGCGTCCTGTGCCTGCGCCGGGCTCGGCACTAAGCCGGTGATTGGCAGCACGTCCTCCGGGCTGGTGCCCCATGTAATCAGCGGCACGATGTCGGCGGCGTTGATGGCGATATCTACGTCGTATGTTGCGCCTGCATCGGAGGGCAGAGTTTTCCAGTAGGCAACCGCTTTTTCCCAGTCGGCGCCTTGCGGGGCCATCGGGCGGCCCTTGAGGTAGGCGAATGTGGTTTCGTCCGGGGCGATCAGTCCGGCGCGCGCGCCGGCCTCAATAGACATGTTGCACACCGTCATGCGGCCTTCCATGGAAAGGGCGCGGATGGCGTCGCCGGTATATTCGATGACATAGCCGGTGCCGCCGGCGGTGCCGATTCTGCCGATGATGGCAAGCACGATATCCTTGGCGGTGACGCCCGTGGGCAGGCTTCCGTCGATATCGATCGCCAGGGTCTTCGGTTTGCGCTGCAGCAGGCACTGCGTCGCCAGCACATGGCCGACTTCGCTGGTGCCGATGCCGAACGCCAGCGCGCCGAACGCGCCGTGGGTGGAGGTGTGCGAATCGCCGCAGACAATGGTCATGCCCGGCTGGGTAAAACCCTGCTCGGGACCGACGATATGCACGATGCCCTGGCGGATGTCGCTCATCGGGAAATAGGGCACGCCGAACTCGGCGGCGTTGTGCTCCAGTGTTTCCACCTGGATACGCGATTCGGGTTCCTTGATGCCGAGCTTCCGGTCCGGCGTGGTGGGCACGTTATGGTCGGCCACCGCCAGCGTCGCCTCTGGGCGGCGAACCTTGCGGTGCGCATTGCGAAGCCCCTCAAAGGCTTGCG
>CAYPEF010000044.1:0-4598 GCA_964409675.1 uncultured Rickettsiales bacterium
GCTGGAGGGTGGAGGTGGTGAAGGGTGGGGCCGGATGACGGCGCACCTGTTTTGGCTCCAGCGAGGAGACGGCGTATTGCTTCTTCTCCACGTCCTCCACCACGGATTTGGCCTGCGCCTCGGTGGTGATGGAGAATTTTTCCAGCTTTTTACCTTGATATTCGATCAGTCGGGCGGAGAGTTTCTCGCCGCCGGCGGAAGAAAGCAGTGCTTTGACGTCCCAGTATTCCTGGCTGATGAAGCGCTCGATCTCCTCGTCGCGCTCGCAGATCAGGCGCAGCGCCACCGACTGCACGCGGCCCGCCGATTTGCTGCCGGGGAGCTTGCGCCATAGTACCGGTGACAGGGTGAAGCCCACCAGGTAATCCAGCGCCCGGCGCGCCTGCTGGGCGTTGACCAGGTTCATGTCGATGGCGCGTGGATGCTTGAAGGCTTCAAGGATGGCTTTCTTGGTGATTTCGTCGAACACCACGCGCTGGACGGTGACGTTTTTCGGCAGGGATTTGCTTTCCTTCAGCGCTTCCAGCACGTGCCAGGAGATGGCTTCGCCTTCGCGGTCCGGGTCGGTGGCAAGGATGAGGGTGTCGGATTGCTTGACGGCCTTGGCGATGTCGGAGATGCGCTTTTTCGAGTCGGATTCCGTTTCATAATGCATGGCGAAGTCGTTGTCGGGCTGGACGGAGCCGTCCTTGGCGGGCAGGTCGCGTACATGGCCGAAGCTGGCGAGAACGGTATAGTCCTTGCCTAGATATTTGTTGATGGTCTTGGCTTTAGCGGGGGATTCGACGACGACGGTTTGCATGGGCTCCGGTGGAAAATGGCGGGTGACAGGTGGCAAGTATGTAATATAAATGTCGGCGTGTTACAATGCGCAAACATATTAAGTATGCAAATGTCAGTGGATACCCTATAAATTAATTGTGTAAATTTTATTTTTATATCTGAAGGATTATGGCCGTTCCACAGGAGCTGAGAATTTACCGGGCGCGTGAAAGCGTGTTAGGCCGGCAGGTGGCACGCAGCCTAGCGTCTGCCATTCCCGGCGTTCATCCCGATGATCTGGTGGTGGTTGATTTTAAAGTAAGCGATGAACGCACGCTGACGGGCGTATATATTTCCGATGCGGCGCGTAATGATGTCGACTGGGAAAAAGCGGGGGATACGCTTCGCAAAAAGATGCGAATTGGCAGTTCCTTGCGCGTTGATGGAGAAGGTCAGGCTAAACACGATTATAGCAAGGAGCCTCAGCTGATTTTATTAGATACTATATTGAATCTGATAACAAAACTGGTGCCGCCCGATATTGCGCTGACTAATTAAGCGGTTCTGGATTCAGCCGGGTCTGCAATCAAGGTGACACGGTTACCGCGCAGGCGCTGCAGGCGGCCTGCGAGTTCCAGCTCCAGCAGCACGTTCAGTACCGCAGCTGGGGCGAAGCCGGACTGGGCGATCAGCTCGTCCACGCTAACCGGCGTATAGCCGAGTTTTTCCGTGATGGCGGCGTGAGCGCGGTTGATTTCCGTGTCGTCTGCCAGCGGCGGGTGGAACTGCGCGGACGGGGATGCGGCTTCCTGCAGCGTTCGGGTGCGCAGGTGTGCAATACCTTGCAGCACATCCTGCGCCGACTCGGTCATGATCGCCCCGTCCTTAATGAGTGCGTTGCAGCCGCGGGCACGCGGGTCAAGCGGCGAGCCGGGCACGGCGAAGACCTCGCGGCCCTGTTCAAGGGCGAATTTGGCGGTGATCAATGAGCCGGATTTGGGTGAGGCTTCCACGATGACGGCGCCCACGCTCATGCCGGCGATGATGCGATTGCGGCCCGGGAAACTGCCGCTGTAGGGCAGACCGCCGAAGGGCTGTTCGCTGATGATCGCGCCGGTTTCGCGCAGATGCTGGAAGAGGATTTCATTTTCCGGCGGATAGACGTTATCGATGCCGCCCGCGATCACGCCGACCGTGCCGGAAGCCAGCGCGCCGCGGTGGGCGAAGCTGTCGATGCCGCGTGCGAGGCCGGAGACGACCAGCAGGCCGTCCTCGCCCAGTTCCTTCGCCAGCTTCTGCGCGAAGGCGCAGCCGTTGGCGGAGGCATTGCGCGAGCCGACGATGGCGATGGCGGGCTTCTGCTGCCAGAGATGCGGATGGCCCATCACGGTGATGACCGGCGGCGGGTCGATGATGGCGTGGAGCAGGGCGGGGTAGTCGGCCTCGCCGTACATCACCATCCGCGCGCCGAATTTCTGCGCGGAATGGATTTCGCGCTCGGCGTCTTCCTTCGCATAGGCCTGCAGCATCTTGGTGCGCCCGCCGCGCAATGATAGTTCCGGCAGCGCTTCCAGCGCCCTGGTGGCGGTGCCGAAGCGCTCGATCAGGTGAAAGAAGGTAATGGGGCCGACATTGAGCGTGCGGATCAGGCGCAGCACATCCACCAGCGGCTGCTTGGCAAGGCTGCGGTAGTGCATTGGGGGAGGGGTCATAAGATGCCTATGCGGTAAGAGGAGCTTTTATCCCTCCCGCTTGCGGGAGGGTTGGACAGCAACGCTGTCCGGCGGGGAGAGAATGGTTCATCCGCAATGGAGAGGAAGGGTTCCCCCCTGAATCCCCCCGCAAGCGGGGGGAATATATCATGATGATAGGTCATTTCTTGCTGCCGAATTTCGGTTCGGTTCCGGCGAGCAGGCGGCGGATGTTGTCTTTGTGACGGTAGGTTACCAATACTGCAATTAGCGTTAGCGGGATAAAATATATGGTGTTTCCGGTAATCAGCGCAGCCAATGGCATGATGTTTATGCCAAGCAGTGCTGAAAGCGAGGATATGCGCTTCGCGGCAAACATACCTAGCCAGCAGGCAAGCCCAATAGCCCCGATCAGTAGGCTGACCCCAAGTGCAGCACCGAACGCGGTGGCAACACCCTTGCCGCCTTTAAACTTCAGCCATACCGGAAAAACATGCCCTATCACCACCGCTACCGGGCAAGTAAGTGATGCAAGATATGTAAGCAAAATGTGATATTGATTGGTCGGTACTTCATTTTGCGGAATAACATAGGAGATAATATAAATCGCCAGCCATCCTTTTGCGCCATCCAGCAGCAGCGTTAGCAACGCAAGCTTCTTATTCCCCGTGCGCAGCACGTTCGTTGCGCCGATATTGCCAGACCCAACGTTGCGGATATCGCCCATGCCTGCCGCTTTGGTGAGTAGAAGCCCAAACGGGATGGAGCCAAGCAGGTAGGCGATCAGCAGAGTGATGACTAACAGCATGCTATTAACGCGCTCCCGTTAGTGGTGCTTCCCGCCGCCCGTCCATCCAGCTATCCGCGTTCGCCCAGCCATTACCCTGCATGCAGCGCACGAAGGCGGCGCGGCGCAGGTCGCGGATCTGGCTGCGGCTCAGGCCGGGGTTGCGTTCTTCGATGATTTTACTGCTGGTGGCGGGCTGACCGGTCTGCACGCTCTCGGTGATGGTGAAGCTGCGGCCTTGCGTGTCGAAGCGTAAGGAGTCCGGGTAATCGGCGTTGGCCTGCGCGTCGCAGCCATTGGTGTCGGCATTGAACTGGCGCATGTTCAGGGCTTTTTCGAACTTGCATTTATTATAGGCAATTTGCGTGTCGGTTTTTTTGAGGCCCAGGCACATATTCTCAATCGGCAGCCAATTGACGGCGACGGGGTCGATGCCGTGGGCGCGCAGATGGTCGGCGAGTGTTAGCCAGTCGGTGAAGGGGGCGTCATCGGAACTTGGGGGATCGGCAAGGGCAGCGGTGGAGAGGAGGCAGGCAGCGAGCAGGGGGAGGAGGCGTTTCATGCGGGGTTCCGGGCGAGAAAGTCTAGCACGCCCTGCAATATATAGGTCGCCGCCATTTTGTCCACGAGTTCCGCGCGTTTAGCCCGCGATAAATCGCCCTCCAGCATGGCCCGGGTGACGGCCACGGTGGAGAGGCGCTCATCCCACAATACCATCGGCAGGTTCAGGTGCTTTTCAAGGTTTAATGCGAACTGGCGGATGGACTGAGTGCGCGGGCCGAGGCTGCCGTCCATATTGACGGGATAGCCGATAATGATGGCGGCCACCTGCCGCGCTTGCGCGATTTTGGCGATTTCCTGCGCGTCCTGCGTGAATTTTCCGCGCCGGATAGTGTGCAGGGGGCTGGCGATGAGGCGGGAGGCATCGCTGGCGGCAATGCCGATGGTTTTTTCACCCACATCCAGCCCGATCAGCGGGTGGTTGGGTGGGAGCATCAGTTCGGCGGGGGAGGTGAGCAGCATAATGCTTGTCTTTAGCCGATAAACTGGCTAATAGCCATTACTTCATAAAGATTTTCGCCCCGATCCGGGGCGTAGGCAGAAAAAGAGAGCATTATGTCTATTGACGCCAAGACGATGGCTAAAATCGCCCGGCTGGCCCGTATCGAGGTGACGGACGCCGACAAGGAGCATTTCGCCCGCGAGATTTCCGGCATCCTGCAATGGGTGGAGCAGTTGAATGAGGTCAATACCGACGGGGTGGAGCCGCTTTCCAGCGTTTCCAACGTAGGGCTGCCAATGCGCGAGGATGTGATTACCGACGGCCACCAGCAGGCCGCCGTGCTCGCCAACGCGCC
>CAYPEF010000044.1:4698-16268 GCA_964409675.1 uncultured Rickettsiales bacterium
ATGAGGAACGAATGACCGAACTGACGAAACTCACCCTTGCCGCCATGCGCGATGGGCTGAAGGCGAAGGAATTCTCCGCGCGCGAGCTGGCGGGTGCGCATATTGCCGCCATTGAAAAGGCTAATCCTTCCGTCAATGCCTTCATCACCCAGACGCCGGAAAAGGCGCTCGCCATGGCCGACGCGGCGGATGCAAAGCTTGCCAAGGGACAGGGCGGGCTGATCGAGGGCGTGCCGGTAGGCGTGAAGGATTTATTCTGCACCAAGGACGTGCTGACCACCGCCGCCTCGCATATTCTGGATGGCTTCACGCCGCCCTATGAATCCACCGTCACCACCCGCTGCTGGGAGCAGGGCGGGGTGATGCTCGGCAAGCTGAACCTTGATGAATTCGCCATGGGGTCTTCCAACGAAACCAGCTATTACGGACCCGTAAAAAACCCGTGGAAAGGCAAGGACGGCAAAGACCGCGTGCCCGGCGGCTCCTCGGGCGGCTCGGCGGCGGCGGTGGCAGGGTATCTCGCGCCGGTGGCGCTTGGCACCGATACCGGCGGTTCCATCCGCCAGCCGGCCTCGTTCGCCGGGATCGTCGGCATCAAGCCGACTTACGGGCGCTGCTCGCGCTGGGGCATCGTAGCGTTCGCCAGCTCGCTCGATCAGGCGGGGCCGATGACGCGCACGGTGCAGGACGCAGCGATCATGCTGAACGTGATGTGCGGCTATGATGCGAAGGATTCCACTAGCGCGCCGCTGCACACGCCGGATTTCGAAAAATCGCTCGGGCGCGGCGTGAAGGGCCTGCGTATCGGCATTCCGAAGGAATACCGTCCGGACGGTATTGATGCGGAAATCAATGCCTCGTGGGATAAGGGTGCGCAGATACTGAAAGATGCCGGTGCGGAGATCGTGGAGATAACGCTGCCGCACACTAAATATGCGTTGGCGACTTATTATATCGTCGCTCCCGCCGAAGCTTCCTCCAACCTTGCCCGCTATGATGGGGTGCGCTTTGGCCTGCGCGTGGATTCGCCGACCGGCAACCTGATCGACATGTATGAGAAAACCCGCGCCGCCGGGTTCGGGGCGGAGGTGAAACGCCGCATCATGATCGGCACCTATGTACTCTCCGCTGGGTATTACGATGCTTACTATAAAAAAGCCCAGCGCGTGCGCCAACTGATACTGCGCGATTTCCAGCAGGCGTTTGAAAAGGTGGATGCGATTCTTACGCCGACTGCGCCAAGTGCGGCCTTTCCCATCGGCGTGAAATTCGACGATCCGGTGACAATGTATCTGAATGACGTATTCACTGTGCCGACCTCGCTTGCGGGGCTGCCGGGCATTTCGGTCCCAGCGGGATTGAATAATGAAGGCCTGCCGCTGGGCTTGCAGGTGATCGGCAAATCCTATGATGAAGAAACTGTGCTTAATGTGGCGCAAGTATTGGAAACAGCAATCGGGTTTAAGGGATTATGAACGCAGAAACCGTCGCTGCTAGCCCCAAGCTGCTTAAAGCCCGCATCAAGCATTCGCGCTATGCGATGCTGGCGCTGCTGCCGCTGATTCTGCTCACTGCGCCGCTATCGGCGCATGATTCGCTCTTGCGTGGACTGATGATGCTGGCGGGTTATGCGCTGGTGATTGCGGGGGCGTTCGGGCGGGCCTATTGCTCGCTCTATATCGGCGGGCGGAAGAATGATGAGCTGATGCGCGACGGGCCGTTCGGCGTGGTGCGCAATCCGCTGTATGTGTTTTCCTTTCTGGCAACGGTGGGAATTGGCCTGCAATCGGGTTCGTTTATCATCGCCGCGATTCTGATCGGTGCGTTTGCATTTTATTACCCGATGGTAGTGGCCAAGGAAGAGGCGTTCCTTGCGCACAAGTTCGGTGAGCCATACCAGGCTTACCTGCGTGAAGTGCCGCGCTGGAAGCCGGATATGAGCAAATGGACGGAGCCTGAAGCGGTTCCATGCAAGCCCGGCTTCGTGCGCAAGACAATGCTGGATGCATCCGTCTTCTTCCTGCCTTTGCCGTGTTTTTTCATGATTGAATGGCTGCATGCATCGGGCGTGTTGCCGGTGCTTTTCAGGCTTCCCTAAATTCGAGAGTAGAGTATGACGCAGATAATCAAAGGCAACACGGGCGACTGGGAAGTAGTGATCGGGCTGGAGGTGCATGCGCAGATCAGCACGCAGTCCAAGCTGTTCTCCGGCGCGCCGAATGCGTTCGGGTCGGAGCCGAATGAGAATGTGTCGTTCGTGGATGCGGGGTTTCCCGGCATGCTGCCGGTGATCAATGAATTCGCCGTGGAGCAGGCGGTGCGCACGGGACTGGCCATTGAAGCGAAGATCAATTTACATTCGGTGTTCGACCGCAAGAATTATTTCTATCCGGATCTGCCGCAGGGGTACCAGATTTCGCAGTATCTCGATCCCGTAGTGGGCAAAGGGAAAATCACGCTCGACATGCCGGACGGCTCCACGCGCGAAATAGGTGTCACGCGCATTCACATGGAGCAGGACGCAGGGAAATCCTTGCATGAATATAATCCCAAATTCAGCTATATTGACTTAAACCGCTCCGGCGTGGCGCTGATGGAGATCGTATCCGAGCCGGACATGCGCTCATCCGAGGAAGCCGGGCTTTACATTAAAAAGCTGCGCTCAATCCTGCGCTATATCGGCACCTGCGACGGCGATATGGAAAAGGGCAACATGCGCGCCGACGCCAACGTATCGGTGCGCAAACCCGGCCAGCCTTATGGCACGCGCTGCGAAATCAAGAACGTCAATTCCGTGCGCTACCTGATTAAGGCGATTGATTATGAAGCCATGCGGCAGGTGGAGCTGATCGAATTGGGCGGCACGGTGGATCAGGAAACGCGCCTGTTCGATGCCAATACAGGTGAGACGCGCACCATGCGTAGTAAGGAAGACGCGCATGACTACCGCTATTTCCCCGACCCCGATTTACTGCCGCTGGAGCTGAACCAGAAATTCGTCGATGATATTCGCGCCACGCTGCCGGAGCTGCCGGACGCCAAGAAAGCGCGTTACATGAAGGATTACGGGCTTTCGGCGTATGACGCCGGGGTGCTGGTGTCCGACAAATCCTATTCGGATTTCTATGAGCATCTGGCCAAGACGAATGATCCGAAACTCTCCGCTAACTGGATGACCGGTGAATTGTTCGGCAGGCTGAATAAGCTAGGGGTGGAACTGGAGCAGTCGCCGGTGGATGCGGCGCGCTTCAGCGGGTTGCTGGCGCTGATTGGCGACAACACCATCTCCGGCAAGATTGCCAAGGATGTGCTGGATAAGATGTTTGAATCCGCTGACACGGCGGAGGCAATCGTCGAGCGCGAAGGCTTAAAACAGGTTACCGATACCGGCACGATTGAAAAAGTAATCGACGAAGTGATCGCCGCTAATCCCGACAAGGTGGCGGAATACAAATCCGGCAAGGATAAGCTGTTCGGCTTCTTCGTTGGCCAGGTGATGAAAGCAAGCGGTGGTAAGGCTAATCCGGCGGCGGTGAATGAGTTGCTGCTGAAGAAACTCTCAAGCTAGCGTCTGCACCATTAAAGATGATATAAAATCAATTCTAATGATGCTATAGTTCATGCAAGCCTTGAGGTGTTCCTATGCATAATTCCAGTGTTCGTGCCGGATTTACCCTGATAGAGCTTGCAATCGTACTTGTGGTGATCGGGCTGATTGTCGGGGTAGTGTTTGTTGGGCAGGAGCTAATCAAGCAATCCCAGATTCGCTCAATCTATACTGATATCGATAAATTTAACATTGCGGTCTCCTTATTTAAAAATAAATATAATTGTCTACCGGGAGATTGCCTGAATGCGACTGACTATTTTGGAACTGCCCATGCCAATCCCGTCACCTGCATTAGTACAATTGGAACTGGCACGCAGACCTGCAATGGCGACGGGGATGGAAAAGTGGAAGATCCCTACTATGGTGATGCCACCGAATTCCACCGTTTCTGGCAGCAGCTTTCCGCTGCAGGACTGATTGAAGGGCAATATACGGGAGTTGTTACGCCCGATTGTTATATGGGCGATATATGCAATCAGCCGGGAGTCAATGAACCGGCATTTAAGTACCCCGGCGCAGGAGCCTACATTGATTATTTAGGGCGCAGCGATCCGGATGGAGTGCTGTTTGAATATGGCTTTCATGCATATATTATTGGTGCAATCCGCGATCATCTGTGGGCGAATAATCCCGCTGTGGCCCCTAATGATGCGCTTTTGATTGATAATAAAATAGATGATGGCATGCCTGGCATGGGGGCTGTGCAAACCTATACGCCTAGTTTTACGCCAAGCATCGGATGCGCAAGCAGTGCCGATCCTACCACCGCAACTTATATGAAAAGCGATGCAAGGCTTTGCGTAATGATAATCAAAACGCCTTACTAAATTTATTTCAGCATCGACTGCAGCAGACCGCGCACAATCTGCCGCCCGATCTGCGTGCCGGCGGAGCGGACGACGCTTTTGGTCATCGTCATCAACATGGAATCCGGTTCACGGCCACGACGCACAGAGGTAGTGCGCACTGTGGTGGAGCCGGTGTTTTGCGGCATATCCATGCCGACTGCTTTGGCCATGCCGCCCCAGATGCTGCCGGCGCTTTGCGCGTTCTGGGCTTTGGCAGCGAGCATTTCATAGGCCGATTCGCGGTTGATCTCCTGTTCGTATTTTCCCATCAAAGGGCTTTGCTGTATGGCGGCATTGCGCTGTTCGGGCGTAATGGGGCCGACCAGTGAGAGCGGCGGGTGAATCAGCGTGCGCTCCACCATAGTGGGCACGCCTTTTTCATCCAGCGTGGAAACCAGTGCTTCGCCGACGCCGAGTTCGGTGATGGCTTTTTGCGTATCGAATGCCGGATTGGTGCGGAAGCTCTGCGCGGCAGCTTTGACCGCTTTCTGTTCCTGCGGCGTGAAGGCGCGCAGCGCATGCTGCACGCGGTTGGAGAGTTGCGCCAGCACGGCGTTGGGAATATCGGCGGGATTCTGCGTGATGAAATAAACGCCCACACCTTTAGAGCGGATCAGCTTCACCAGTTGCTCGATTTTATCCACCAGTACTTTCGGCGCTTCGTCGAACAAAAGATGCGCTTCGTCGAAGAAGAAGACCAGTTTCGGTTTCTCCATGTCGCCTACTTCCGGCATGTCCTCGAACAGCTCGGAGAGCAGCCAGAGCATGAAGGAGGCGTAGAGCTTCGGTGCTTGCATCAGCTTCTCGGCGGCGAGGATATTCACCGCTCCCATGCCGTTGGGGGCGGTTTGCATCAGGTCGTTGATGTTAAAGGCCGGTTCGCCGAATAGATGCTTGCCGCCCTGATTTTCCAGTGTCAGCAATGCGCGCTGGATGGCGCCGACTGAGGCAGCGGAGATATTGCCATATTCCGCACTATATTCGGCGGCGTTGTCGGCAAGGTGGGTGAGCATGGCTTTCAAATCGTCCAGGTCGAGCAGCAGCAGCCCTTCCTTGTCCGCCACTGCAAAAGCGATGTTCAGCACGCCCGACTGCACTTCGTTCAAATCCAGCAGGCGCGATAGCAGCAGCGGCCCCATTTCGGAGATGGTGGTGCGCATGGGGTGGCCGTTTTCGCCGAACACGTCCCAGAAAATGGCAGGGGTGGCCTGGTAATGCAGTTCGAAGCCGATATCCTTGGCGCGCTGCACCAGCGGCGGCTTGGGGGTCCCAGCGGCGGCGAGGCCGGAGAGATCGCCCTTCACATCGGCGATGAACACGGGCACGCCGTGGGCGCAGAAGCCTTCCGCCATGCCTTGCAGGGTGAGTGTCTTGCCGGTGCCGGTGGCGCCGGCGATCAGGCCGTGGCGGTTAGCGTATTTCAGCAGCAGGTTTTGTTCTTCGGTGCTTTTTCCGAGGTAAAGGGCGTTGGCAGGCATGGGCGGCTCTACAGATGGGTGAGGATGTAAACGCCTGCCAGCATAGCGCATGTCCATGCCAGCGCAAGCCATTGGCGCTGCTTGCGGCGCTCCAGCGCGCTGAGTTCATTCAAGCTCTCGGCGTGGATGCGCAATCCTTCCGGGTCGGAAAGGCGGGAGAGCGCGTGTTCGGCGCGGTGCAGCAGCTCGGGGAGTTTATGGACAAGCTCCTGCGCTTCGCGGGCGGTTTCTTTTAATTTCCCGAGCGGGCTTAAATTCTCCGCCGCCCATTGCTCAATCGGCGAGCGTGCCATTTCCCACATATTGATGCTGGGGTTCAGCATGCGCCCGACGCCTTCAATCACCACCATGGTTTTTTGCAGCAGCAGCAATTGCGGCTGCGTTTCCATCTCGAAGGTTTCAGTGACCTTGAACAGCTGGCCGAGGAGTTTCGCCACCGAGATTTCATGAAGCGGCTTATCTAAAATCGGCTTTGCGATGGCCATGCAGGCGAGGGTAAAGTTATCTACCGATTTGGTCGGCGGTACATAGCCTGCGCGGAAATGCACTTCGGCGACATGGCGGTAATCCTCATTGAGAAAGCCGCGCAGGATTTCCGCCACATACAGGCGTGAGCGCCAGTCCAGCCGGCCCATAATGCCGAAATCGACGGCGACGATATTGCCTTCGCGGTCGATGAACAGGTTGCCGGGGTGCAAATCGGCATGGAAGAAGCCGTCGCGGAAGACCTGCTTGAAGAATATCTCCGAAGCGGTGGCAAGGATGGCGTTTAGATCATGCCCGCTTGCGTGGAGGGAGGCGATGTCGCTGAGCGGCGTGCCATCCACCCATTCCAGCACCATCACGCGCTCGGAGGTTAAGTTCCAGTCCACGCGAGGCACGCGGAAGCCGGGGTCATTCTGGGTGTTTTTGGCAAGCTCGGTGGCGGCGGCCGCTTCATAGCGCAAATCCAGCTCGAAGGCCACTGATTCACGGAAGGTGCGCACCACTTCCAGCGGCTTTAATCTGCGCCAGTGCGGCAGGCGGTGCTCGATGATTTCGGCTAGCCAGTAGAATAATTCCAGGTCGCGCGCGAAGGCGTCGCGGATACCGGGGCGGAGGATTTTTACCGCCACATCCTGCTCGCCGTTAGTGCGGGCCTTGTGCACCTGCGCGATGGAGGCGGCGGCTACCGGCTCAGCGCTGAAGGCGCTGAAATGCTGCTCCAGCGGGCCGCCGAGTTCTTCTTCCAGAATGGTGCGGGCGATGCGGCTGTCGAACGGCGGCAGATTATCGCGCAGCGATGCCAGCGCTTCAGCCAGTTCCTCGCCGATCAGGTCGGAGCGGGTGGAGAGGGTCTGCCCCAGCTTGATGAAGGTGGGGCCGAGTTTTTCTATGGCATTGCAAAGCCGCTTGCCCTTGGGCAGCGTGGAGCGGCGGCGGAACAGGCGGCCAAACCAGAGCGGGAGGGTGTACCCGGTATCGGTAAATATGAATAACGCATCTTCACGCGCCAGCGTATAGGCGATGGCGATCATGCGGGCGGTGTTGCGTATGGCGCGCGCGGGCATCAGAGCCTCCAGCCCTGATGGATGGCAACTACGCCGAGATTCAGGCTGCGATAGCTCACGCGTGAAAAACCGGCGCGCTCGATCATGGCGGCGAAATCCGCCTGCTTGGGAAAGCGCCGGATGCTTTCCACCAGATACTGGTACGGCGCACCATCGCCGGTGACTTTTTCGCCGATCCAGGGGATGAGGTTGAAGGAATAGGCATCATACAGGGCTTTGAGCGGTATGCTGTCGATGGGAGCGAATTCAAGGCAATGGAAGCGTCCGCCCGGTTTCAGCACGCGCCGCGCCTCGGCAAGCGCCTTATCGATATGTGTGACATTGCGGATGCCGAAGGCGATAGTGTAGGCGTCAAATGAATTGTCGGTGAAGGGGAGAGCTTCGGCATTGCCACATACCCAGCGGGGGGTAAGCAGGTTGCGGTCAATGGCGCGCTTGCGGCCTTCGTTCAGCATGGCGGCGTTGATGTCGCACAGTGTGACATCGGTGTGCGGATAGTGGCGTAAAGAGCGGAAGGCGATATCGCCGGTGCCGCCGGCAACATCAAGCAGTTTTGCGTGCGGAGGCAGGCGCAGGCCGCGCACGAATTCTTCCTTCCAGACGCGGTGAAGCCCGGCGCTCATCAGGTCATTCATAATGTCGTAACGGCTGGCCACGCGGTCGAACACGTCGCGCACCATACCCTGCTTCTGTTCCGTGTCCACGGTCTTGAAGCCGAAATGGGTGCGCTGGGTGGAAGATTCATCTATCATAGGCTTTTTATGCCGCTCTAAACCGCCGCTGGCAAGCGGCAAGAGGAGAAATATGCCTGAATTACCAGAAGTGGAAACCGTGCGCGCCGCGCTGGAGGGGGCAGTGCTGCATAAGCGCATCCGGCAGGTGGTGTTGCGGCGCGGCGGGCTGCGCACGCCATTTGCGACGGATTTTGCCCGGAGGCTTGAAGGGGCGGCGATTACCGGGGTGGCGCGGCGGGCGAAATACCTGCTGATCGGACTTGATAATGACTATACGTGGCTTGCGCATTTAGGGATGTCGGGCTGCTTTTCCTATCATGGCGACGATGCGCCGCTGCCGGGGGCGCATGACCATGTGACGGTGCATTTTACCGATGATAGCACGCTGACATTCTGCGATCCGCGCCGTTTCGGGCTGATGGAGGCGGTGAAAACGGCGGAGCTGGGTAAGCATCGGCTGCTAGCGCATCTGGGGCTGGAGCCGCTGGACGATGAGTTTACCCCGGCTTACCTGGCGCAAAAGCTGGCGGCGCGGCGCTCTCCCGTCAAGGTGGCGCTGATGGATCAGGAGCTGGTGGTGGGGGTGGGGAATATCTATGCCAGCGAGGCGCTGTTTCTGGCGGGCATTCATCCGGCGCGGCAGGCATTTGAGGTGGCGGATAAGGCCCCGGCGCTGGTAAGCGCGATCCGGCAGGTATTGCAGGAGGCGATTGCCTCCGGCGGGTCTTCCCTGCGCGATTTTGCCACGCTGGACGGCAGCACCGGCTATTTCCAGCACAAGTTCCGCGTCTATGGGCGCAAAGGGCAGAAGTGCCAGTGTTGCGGTCATATGGTCGAGGTTATGCGCCAAGCGGGGCGTTCAACGTTCTTCTGTCCTAATTGCCAGAAATAGCGTGATATTTATTCAAAGCCGGCCTGTGGATAATTTTTGTTTCACCCCCTTGACGGGAGGGGATGAAAAGAGTAAGTTCCGTAGCCCAATCCACGAGAATCAAAAAAAGCGATAGCAACGGGAACCACATGGCTCATCATAAATCCGCGCAGAAGCGCATCCGTCAGACTGAACGCCGCACCGCGGTCAACCGCGCGCGCAAAAGCCGCATCAAAACCTTCATCAAAAAAGTAGAGCTGGCCATCGCCTCCGGCGACCAGAAAGCTGCTGCAGAAGCGTTCCGCGCCGCTCAGCCGGAATTGATGCGCGGTGTCAGCAAAGGCGTGGTCCGCAAGGAAACCGCGTCGCGGAAGCTGAGCCGTTTGTCTTCCCGCATCAAGTCGCTCGCGGCGTAACACCCGCTCCCTAACGATTACTACTGCCTAATACTACCACGCCGGACTCACCGGCGGGCTCTTTCTGACGTCTTAATTTTCTGTCGTCACTTTTACGCAACGGGGAAATAAGCCATGATGGCTGCAACCAATGAGAACAGGGCTGACGCCGGAATTGCGTCGTTACGAACCATGGCCGCTCAGCGCGCAGCCGCAGCCGGGTATGCGGGCGATCTGTCCCCCCGCGAGGCGTGGGACTATCTTTCGCGGCATGAAGCGCTGGTGGTGGATGTGCGCACGCATCCGGAATGGCTGTTCGTGGGCGGGCCGGACATGCGCAGCACGCCAAGCCGGATTGTACAGATTGCCTGGAAGACCTATCCGACCTTTGCCACCAATCCCCTCTTTGCCGAGCAGCTGAAGCAGCAGGGAATCGCGCCGGAGGCGCCGCTTTTTTTCATTTGCCGCTCCGGCGGGCGCTCGCTGGATGCCGCCATCGCCGCTACGGCGCTCGGATATGTCAACAGCTTCAACATTTCCGGCGGGTTTGAGGGCGAGCCGGACGCGCGAGGGCAACGCGGCACGCGCGATGGCTGGAAGGCGGCGAATCTCCCCTGGGCGCAGGGGTGAGTTATGACCACGATGAACGCCGTGATGCCGTCTCCCCTGCTTGATTCCTCCGCCGCCGCGCCGTGGGGCGGCATTCTGGAAGAGCTGCGCGCTCAATATGGCGAGGCGGTCTTCCGTAGCTGGCTGAAACCGCTGCATTATGTGGGCGCGGAAGCCGGGAAAGTGAAAATGTCCGTGCCGACGCGTTTCATGCGCGAATGGATCCAGTCGCATTACCTGCAGGATATACGTCGCATCTGGCAATCGCGCGATCCGGGAGTGGAGAGCGTGGAGATTGTAGTGCAGGCCGCGGATGCGGGGGCGGATATAGCCGCACCTGCTGCCAGCGCGCCGGCAGCGGCTCCGGTGCCGGCAAGCGCATCGGTTTCGCTGGTCATGGCTTCGGCGACTGCGGCCACGCCGCCGGCGGAAGCCATTGACTTGCAGATGAGCGCAACGCTCGACCCGCGCTATACGTTTGATAACTTTGTCGTTGGCAAGCCGAACGAGCTCGCGCATGCGGCGGCACGAAGGGTGGCGGAATCGGACGCGGTGGTGCAGGGCTGCAACCCGCTGTTTCTATACGGTGGCGTCGGACTTGGCAAAACCCACTTGCTGCATGCCATTGCCTGGCATATTCGCACCTGCAATCCCAACCGGCGGGTGATTTACCTCTCGGCGGAAAAATTCATGTACCAGTTCATCAAGGCGCTGCGCTTCAAGGAGGCGCTGGCGTTCAAGGAGCATTTTCGCTCGGTCGATGTGCTGATGATCGATGACGTGCAATTCATCAGCGGCAAGGATTCGACGCAGGAGGAGTTTTTTCACACGTTCAACGCGCTTGTTGACCAGAACAAGCAGCTGATCATCTCCGCCGACCGCTCGCCCTCCGACCTGGACGGGGTGGAGGAGCGCATCAAGTCGCGCCTTGGCTGGGGACTGGTGGCGGATATTCATTCCACCAGCTACGAGCTGCGCTTAGGGATTCTGCAATCCAAGATCGAGCATTTGCAGGGCATGGATATTCCGCAGAAAGTGGTGGAGTTTCTGGCGCATAAAATCACCTCAAACGTTCGTGAACTGGAAGGCGCGCTCAACCGCGTGGTGGCGCATGCCACGCTGGTGGGCCGCCCGATTACGCTGGAATCGACGCAGGACGTGCTGCGTGATTTACTTCGCGCCAACGACAAACGCGTAACCATAGAAGATATCCAGAAGCACGTGGCGGCGCATTACAACGTGAAAGTCTCCGACATGCATTCCGCCCGCCGCTCGCGCACCGTCGCCCGGCCCCGGCAGGTGGCGATGTATCTTTCCAAGAAACTCACCAGCAAAAGCCTGCCCGAGATCGGACGGCGCTTCGGCGGCAAGGACCATACCACCGTGATGCACGCGGTGAAAAAGGTGGAGGAGCTGATGGGCGAGGATACGGAATTCGCCGCCGATGTGGAGATGCTGGGGCGGATTGTGCAGGG
>CAYPEF010000045.1:0-16257 GCA_964409675.1 uncultured Rickettsiales bacterium
AGATTGTCGGCGGCGAGGATGGCGAGGCCGGAGCTGGCCATCATCTTCTTGCCTAAATCCACGTTGGTGCCTTCCAGGCGCACCACCAGCGGCACGTTGAGGCTGACTTCACGCGCGGCGGTGATGATGCCTTCCGCGATGATGTCGCAGCGCATGATGCCGCCGAAGATATTGACAAGGATGCCTTCGACGTTCGGGTCAGAAAGGATCAGCTTGAAGGCTTCCGTCACCTTCTCCTTGTTAGCGCCGCCGCCGACGTCAAGGAAGTTGGCGGGCGTGCCACCGTAGAGCTTGATGATATCCATGGTCGCCATGGCAAGTCCCGCGCCGTTGACCATGCAACCGATATTGCCTTCCATTTTCACGTAAGACAGGCCGAACTTGGCGGCTTTCTGTTCCAGCGGGTCTTCCTCGTCCGGGTCGCGCAGGTCCGCGATGTCAGCATGGCGGAACAGGGCGTTTTCGTCGAAGTTGAATTTCGCGTCAAGCGCGGTGAGCTTGCCGTCCTTGGTGATGGTGAGCGGGTTGATCTCCACCTGGCTGGCGTCGGTGGCGACGAAGCATTCATACAGCTTCTCGGTGAACTGGCCGAAGGCGCCCATCAGTTCCTTCGGGATGCCGAGCGCGAAGGCGAGCTTGCGCGCATGGAATGGCTGGAAGCCCGCCGCCGGGTCGATATCCACCATGCAGATTTTCTCCGGGTGATGCGCCGCCACTTCCTCAATGTCCACGCCGCCCTCAGCGGAGGCGATGAAGGTGATGCGGCTGGTGGCGCGGTCCACCAGCAGGCTTAAGTAAAGCTCGGTCTGGATGTCGGTGCCTTCGGAGATATAGACGCGCTTCACCACACGGCCTTCGGGGCCGGTCTGGTGCGTGACCAGCGTGCGGGTGAGCATCTGGCCGGTGAATTTTTCCACATCATCCAGCGACTTCGCCAGGCGCACGCCGCCCTTTTCGCCCGCTTCCTTCTCCAGGAAGTGGCCTTTGCCGCGCCCGCCGGCATGGATCTGCGCCTTCACCACCCACAGCCCGCCGCCGATATTCTGCGCCGACTGCACCGCTTCCTGCGGCGTATAGGCCACATGGCCCTTGGGCACCGGCACGCCGTATTTTTCCAAAATCTGCTTGGCCTGGTATTCATGGATGTTCATGCAAATCTCCAAATATTTATTTCGAAAAAGCGCAATTACTTTTTCTTCCAACAGCATTGATTCGGCACAAATACTCGCGTTATGGCCGTTTCGTTAATTTCGCCTTTTGCGCCACTTTCACGCAAAGTGCAACGGTTTTCTTGCATTTCCGGCTTTATTACGCGGCTTTGCTCTGATCTAGTTTGATAGGCACTTCACCGCCTCTACCGACTTATAGAAAATCGCATTTTGTTCTTACCGAGATTGATTCCACCACCTTCTCCATATCTTTCGCGCCATCACCCATGGCACGGCTCTGCATGCAAAAACTAATCAGAGTGCAATCGGACGAGTAGGTTTTATGGACCAATTAATATCTATTTCGCCTTCTTTTATCTTTCTTCCTAGCGATTTCTCCACTAATAGTGTCATATTATTAATAATCCCTTGCTTTCGCTGCTCGTCCTGATCTGCTAAATAAATAACCGCTCGCACGCTATTCTCATCGTTCCACTTTCCTATACCAACAGCCAGTTGGTCTTGTCCGCCAAGATGTTTATGCAATTGCTTAAAAGCGGAATTTCTACATTTCTCGGCTTCAGCGAAATTCATTCTTCTGCCCTTTATGATTGTAAAACTTTTACACAGCTACATAATAGCCATTATCTAATCCATTAATTATCGCCTTTTGCGCTTATTTCACGCAAAGTGCAACGTTTTTCTTGCGTTTCCGGCTTTATTACGCCGCTTTGCTCTGGTCCAGCTTGATCGCGGCGCAGAGGCTTTTTACCGCTTCCACCGACTTGTCGAACATGGCTTTCTCGTTCTTGCCAAGCGCAATCTCCACCACTTTCTCCACGCCCTTGGCGCCGATCACGCACGGCACGCCGACATAAAGGTCTTTCACCCCATACTGGCCGGAAAGATGCGCGGCGCAGGGGAGAATGCGTTTCTTGTCATAGAGATACGCTTCTGCCATGCGGATAGCGCTGGCGGCGGGCGCATAGAAGGCCGAGCCGGTTTTCAGCAGGCCGACGATCTCCGCGCCGCCATCGCGCGTGCGTTGGACGATCTGGTCGAGCTTTTCCTGGGAAATCCAGCCCATTTTCACGAATTCCGGCAGCGGGATGCCTGAAACGGTGGTGTAATCCACCACCGGCACCATGGTGTCACCGTGTCCGCCCAGCACGAAGGCGTTGATATCGGAAATGGAGACACCGAGCGCTTCCGAGAGGAAAAAGGCGAAACGCGAGGAATCAAGCACCCCCGCCATGCCGACCACCTTGGCCGGGTTCAGCCCCGAGACTTTCTGCATCACCCACACCATGGCGTCCAGCGGATTGGTGATGACGATCACGAAGGCGTTCGGCGCGTATTTCTTGATATTCTCGCCGACGGTTTTGACGATGCTGGTGTTGATATTCAGCAAATCATCACGGCTCATGCCGGGCTTGCGCGGCACGCCGGCGGTAACGATCACCACATCCGCACCTTCGATATCCTTGTAATCGTTGGTACCTTTGAGGTGCACATCCGCACCATCCACCGAGGAGCTCTGCGAGATATCCAGCGCCTTGCCCTGCGGCAGGCCCTCGGCGATATCGAACAGCACTACATCGCCCAGATTCTTCAGTTCACATAGATGCGCGAGCGTTCCGCCGATCATCCCGGCGCCGATCAGGGCGATTTTCTTGCGTGCAGTCATGGTCATTTCCTTCCGTCTGGTGATTCTGTTAGATGGTTAGATATAAAAAGTTACATACTCTTTTCATGCGGATTGTCCAGCCTTGGCATGTGCTTTATGCTTTTCGGAGCGTGAAGGGAAAAACCGCATCCCCCTTCCCGCCAGATACTCCACCCAGGCTATGGCCAGCGCAGCGAGCAATGCGCCTGCAAAAATATCCACGATATAATGAAACCGCGTCGCCACGGCATAAATGCCGATAAATAGCGTTAGCGGCAGCAGTGCCATTCCCAGCCAGCGGTTCAGACGCAGGCCATAGCGTTGCATCACCAATATGTGCGCCACATGCAGCGACGGCATGGCGCCGAGCGCCGCCTCGATCTGGAAATGCGGCGGAATGGCGCCGCCTGCATCGCGGAAGGCTTGCGTCATTTGTAGCATCACCTGCTGCGTTTCATATAACGCTCCCGGCACTGAAGAGATGATAAAAGGTCCGTACGCAGGCGCAATCATATAAGCCAATCCACCAAGCACCGCCACCGCCGCATTAGCAGCGATCACCTGCTTAAGCACCTCCACCTTCAGGATGGCTGCAGTGAGATAGACCAGCAGGAACGAAACCGCAAAGAGGCGAAAATAGAGCTGATGATCAAATGCCAGACCCGCCGCCAACGCATCGATCCAGCCGTAACCGCCGATTGCCTGATCTGCAGCATAATATAACTTGTCATAGGTTACGCCACGCAGATGTGACCACCATTTAAATACCAGCATCAGGTACATGCTCAGGGCCAGGCTTAATGTTAGCCGGATGAAATCAAGCGTTTGGCGAATGCCAGTGCGCATGGCCGGTTGCCGGAATAACACTTTACGCGCATAGAGCCCAACCAGATAAACCAGCCCTGCCACCAACAGAAACACCAGGTAATTACTGGTGCCGGCAAATTGCTTAAGCACCAGCCCACCCTGCACGTCCAGCATAATGGGGGGAAAGCCCCCTAAAATCCGAAGCAACGCAAAGGCTAAAAGCCCAGACAATACAATAATTTCAGCAGGAAGAAGGGAAATACGCAATACCATAACCACATGGTAGCGCTATAATATTAATATTTAGTGCCCAGCCTTTAAAAAAAAGCCCCGGTTAAACCGGGGCTGGGGTCCTTACGAATTCATCTTCTCGAAGAATTCGTAATTGGTCTTGGTGTCCTTGAGTTTTTCCAGCAGGAATTCCATGCCGTCCACCGGGCCCATTGGGGCGAGGATGCGGCGCATCACCCACATTTTGGTCAGCGTCGCCTTGTCGATCAGCAGGTCTTCCTTGCGGGTGCCGGATTTGTGGATGTCCAGCGCCGGGTAGGTACGCTTGTCGGCGAGCTTGCGGTCGAGCACAATTTCTGAGTTGCCGGTACCTTTGAATTCCTCGAAGATCACTTCGTCCATGCGGCTGCCGGTGTCGATCAGGGCGGTGGCGATGATGGTCAGCGAGCCGCCTTCCTCGACATTGCGCGCGGCGCCGAAGAACCGCTTGGGGCGCTGCAGGGCGTTGGCGTCCACGCCGCCGGTGAGCACCTTACCAGAGGACGGCACCACGGTGTTGTAGGCGCGCGCCAGGCGGGTGATGGAGTCGAGCAGGATCACCACGTCTTTTTTATGCTCCACCAGCTTCTTGGCTTTTTCGATCACCATCTCCGCAAGCTGCACGTGGCGGGTGGCCGGCTCGTCGAAGGTGGAAGAGACGACTTCGCCTTTCACAGTGCGCTGCATGTCCGTCACTTCTTCCGGACGCTCGTCGATCAGCAGCACGATCAGGTAAGCGTTGGGGTGGTTGGCGGTGATGGAATGGGCGATATTCTGCAGAAGCACGGTTTTACCGGTGCGCGGCGGCGCCACGATCAGGCCACGCTGGCCGAAGCCAAGCGGAGCCACGATATCGGCCACGCGCATGGAAAGATCATTCTTGTCCGGGCGGTTTTCGATTTCCAGCTTAATGCGGCGGTCAGGATAAAGCGGGGTAAGATTGTCGAAATTGATGCGGTGATGCACCGATTCGGGTTTATCGTAGTTAATGGTAACGACTTTCACCAGGGCAAAATAACGCTCGCCGTCCTTGGGTGCGCGGATTTCGCCTTCCACCGTATCGCCGGTGCGCAGGCCAAAGCGGCGGATCTGGCTAGGGGAGACGTAAATATCGTCCGGACCGGCGAGATAATTCGCCAGCGGCGAGCGCAGAAAGCCGAATCCGTCGGGTAAAATCTCGATCACCCCCTCACCCATGATGGCTTCGCCTTTTTCGGCGTGTTTCTTCAGAATGCCGAAGATCATTTCCTGCTTGAGCATGGTGCTTGCATTTTCGACGCCGTTTTCTTCGGCCAGCGCAAGCAGTTCGTCCGCGTTGATGCGTTTTAAGTCCTGGAGTTTCATAAGGTGTGAAAAATAATGTTTAGGGAGGTTACTGAAGATTCGCGGCACGTAAAGCAATGTGCGGCGCGTGATGTCGTGTCGAGGGATTAATAGTTTTAAACTTTATTACTATTCATGTCAACGCTTATAATTTCGGCTGCGCAACAATCATCGCATAACAGATAAAAATAAATTTTTTATTAATTTTCAGCTATATAGGCTTCAGCACCACCAGCAGCACAATACCAATCATGGCGAGTGTCGGCATTTCGTTGAGGATGCGGAAATACCGGGATGAGCAATTATTCTCTCCTTTTTCAAAGGCTTTTCGGTGGCGGGCCAGCATGCCATGCAGCACCGACATCACAATAATCAGCCCTAATTTTCCATGCCACCACGCCTCATGCCAGATGCCGGGGCTGAGCCGGTACACCAGCATCCCGCCGAACAAAAACGTGGCAATCATGGCAGGGTTGATGATGTAGCGCAGCAGGCGGCGCTCCATCACTTTCAGCATGGCGTCCGCTTCCGAGCCGGGCGTGGCCGTGACATGATAGACATATAGGCGCGGCAAGTAGAGCATTCCCGCCATCCAGGAAATCACGGCAATGATGTGCAGCGCCTTCAGCCAGAGATATTCCTGCATCATGTCGCACCTCCTTTGCAGAGGCAGCCGGAGAATCCCGGCGGGCAGAGGCGCTTACCGGTATCAGAAGAACAGCCCTTGCGCGTCGATGCCTCGCGGCAGAGCGCGCTCAGGCCTTCGATGAAAAATGGGTCATGCCCGAGCGCGGGTACGCGCACATACGCTGGAACACCATGCTCCTTGGCAAATTTCGCATATTCGATATCCAGTTCCACCAGCGTCTCTGAATGCTCGGACACGAACGCCACCGGCACCAGTACCACCGGCACGCCGTCTTTCCCGGCGCGCTCCAGCTCTTCCTCGGTGGAAGGGCCGATCCATTTGAGGGGACCGACGCGGCTTTGGTAGCAGACCGCGTAATCCAGCTCCGGCACAGCGAACACATTAACAATGGCCTTGACGGTCGCTTCCACCTGCCACTGGTAGGGGTCGCCTTCGTTGATGATTTTTTCCGGCAGGCCGTGCGCCGAGAACAGCACGCGCGGGGTGGCGTGCTCGGAGGCTTTCCAGTAGGACTCGCGCAGCTTGTTGATATGCGAGGCGATGAAATGCGGCTGCATGGGGTAGCAGCAGATGCGGGAAGTATCAGCTTCCAGCCTGGCGCTTTTGGCGCTTGCGTCCCAGTCGGCGAAGGAGGATTCGGTGGTGGTGCTGGAGAATTGCGGGTAGAGCGGCAGCAGGATGATTTTCTGCGGCGCATATTCCTTCACCTGCCGCACGGTTTCCTTCGCAAACGGGTGCCAGTAGCGCATACTGATGAACACTTTGTACTGCCCGTGCGGCTTCAGCGCTTCCTCCAGCGCCCGCGCCTGCTGCTGCGTCAGCTCCAGCAGCGGCGATTTATCGCCGATCTGCTTATAAATTTCCTTGGTGAGCGGCGCGCGGCGCGTGGCCATCAGCCAGGCGAGCGGCAGGCGAGCGAGCGTATTCAGGCGCAGGATAAACGGATCCTTGAACAAATTGAACAAAAAGGGCCGCACCGCCGCCGGGGAATCCGGGCCGCCGAGATTGAAGAGTACCACTGCCGTTTTCATGCAATACCTCTTGGTTACCGCCTATTGGCTTAGCAGGAAGTCGCTGAGCGCCTGCACATGCTCCACCGGCGTGTGCTGCAAAATGCCGTGCCCGAGGTTAAAGATAAAGGGCTTTCTTTCGGGAAGGTCAAATTCATCTTCCTGAGCCTGCCGGGGATCGAACCGGCGGCAGATGCGCGCGGCCTGCTCCAGCGCGGCTTCGATGTCGTTTTTGAGCAGGATCGGGTCGAGGTTGCCCTGCACTATTACTTCCGTTTGCAAGGCGCTGGCGGCGAAATCGAGTGGGCATCCCTCATCAAGGCTGATCGCATCGACGCCGGTTTCAAACGCGTAATCCACCGCCATCAATCCGGCACGGCGCGGAAAGCCAATGATGGGGATATGCGGGTGCGACTGTTTCAGCCCCGCCACGATGCGCCGCGTCGGCTCGATCACGCAAGGGCCGAATTCCTGTTCTGAGAGAATCCCGGCCCAGGAATCGAACAGCTGCAGCGCTTCCGCCCCAGCCTCGATCTGCGCGCGCAAATAAACGAGCGTGGCTTCCACCAGCCGGTCCATCAGCAGGGCGAAGGCTTGCTTGTGGACGCAGGCGAATTCGCGGGCCTTCTGGAAATCGCGCGAGCCGCCGCCTTCAATCATGTAGCACGCCACCGTCCACGGGCTGCCGGCGAAGCCGATCAG
Organism: uncultured Rickettsiales bacterium; assembly: GCA_964409675.1. GTDB lineage: Bacteria > Pseudomonadota > Alphaproteobacteria > Rickettsiales > SXRF01 > CAYMDD01. The sequence goes on from CAYPEF010000045.1 coordinate 7,576, forward strand.
CGCCACGTGGGGCGGCAGTTCCGCTTTCACCCGCCGCACCGTCTCCATTACCGGCGCGGTGCGTCCGGCTACGGCTTCCATCTCCAGCGCCTGAATATCGGCTGCCCGGGTGATGGGGTTCAGTTTTGGCCCCTCGCCTTGCACGAAGGTTACATCGCGGCCCAGCGCGTGCGGCACCACCAGAATATCGGAGAACAGGATCGCCGCATCCATGTTGAACCGCCGGATCGGCTGGAGGGTGACTTCAGCAGCCAGAGAAGGCGTATAGCATAATTCCAGGAAACCGGACACGCTGGAGCGTATCTCCCGGTATTCCGGCAGATAGCGCCCGGCCTGCCGCATGAACCAGAACGGAGCGCGAGCTTGGCTTACTCCCTTCAATGCATTCAGGAAGGGCTTGGACTCAGACATGAAGACATCACTTAATAAAAAGATTATTTATAAAAAAGAGGTAGCGTAAGTAGTAGGGGGTGCGCAAGAGGTGCATAACATAGTAACCACATGGTTATCCACATTTGTGTAAGGCGTGGCAAGCCCAGTGGAGAAAATGGTGGATAACCGTGTTAGTGTTTTGATATAAAACACTATTTATTCTGGATGGATTGGGGTTAATAAACTCTTTATCCATTTGAATTACAAAAAACCATACACAGGGTGAGAATTATTTATCCCCCTGTGTATAATCACCGCTGGAGCGTGAGCATAACCATGGATAAATACAGGGTGTTTATTATCCACTCGCCCATGCACACACTTCTTCGGCAGTTATTCAGAAAGTATCCACAGGCATGAAACAGTTTCATCTCCATTTGGTCTCCGATTCCACCGGCGAAACCGTCAGCAGCGTGGCGCGCGCCGCCATCGTGCAGTTCGAGGAGCTGGAGCCGGAGGAGCATGTATGGTCGCTGGTGCGCACGCGCACCCAGATGGAGCGGGTGGTGCAGGCCATCGACGAACGCCCCGGCGTGGTGATGTACACGCTGGTAGATAAGGAGCTGGTGGACATGCTGCGCCGCGTCTGCGCCCGCCATGCTCAACCCTGCATTCCGGTGATCGCCTCGGTGGTGGCAGAGCTTTCCTCTTATTTGGGAGAGGAGACGCACGCGCAGGTCGGGCGCAAGCAGGAGCTGAACGAGGATTATTTCGAGCGCGTGGAAGCCATCAACTATGCCCTCGCCCATGATGACGGGCAGGCGCACTGGGAGCTGGAAGAGGCGGAGATCGTGCTGGTCGGCCCGTCGCGCACCTCCAAGTCACCCACCTGCATCTATCTTGCCTATAAAGGCTACAAGGCGGCCAATATCCCCTTCGTCATGGATTGCCCGCTGCCGCCGATACTGGAGGATTTGAAAAAACCGCTGGTGGTCGGCCTGACTATCAGCGGCGACCGGCTGCAGCAGATTCGCCGCACCCGCCTGCAGGCCATAGGGCAGGACGATGAAACCAATTATGTTGATAGTGAGCAGATACAAAAGGAGATTCTTGAATCGCGCAAACTGTTCAACCGCCACCGCTGGCCGGTGATCGACGTGACGCGCCGCTCGGTGGAGGAAACGGCAGCCAATATCCTGCAGCATTACCAGAAGCATAAGGAAAAAGGAAACGTGGCATGATCAGCGGCGCGGCGAAGCTTGCCGGAGTAATCGGCTGGCCGGTGGCGCATTCGCTGTCGCCCCGGCTGCATAATCACTGGCTTTCAGAATTGGGCATTGACGGAGCCTATGTGCCGCTCGCTGTCGCGCCGGAGGCACTGGGCGAGGCGGTGCGCGCACTGCCGAAACTACGCTTTCGCGGCTGCAACGTCACCATCCCGCACAAGGAGGCGGTGATGCAATATCTGGATGAGATCGACCCGGTGGCGCGCAGCATCGGGGCAGTGAATACGGTAATAGTGCGCGACGGCAAATTAGTGGGCACCAACACTGATGCCTACGGTTTCATGGAAAACCTGCGCCACAGCGTTACCAACATCGCTCCCTATCTGGAGCGGGTAGTGATTTACGGCGCGGGCGGCGCGGCGCGGGCGGTGATTTACGGGCTGATCGAAGCGGGCGCGAAGCAGATGACGATCATCAACCGCAGCGCGGAGCGGGCCAGAGCGCTGGCGAAGCATTTAGCGCCGTTTCCTATCGCAATCCTTGCCGCTTCTGATGTTCACGGGATTGCCGCCGCCGAAGCACAGGCGACGCTGCTGGTCAACACCACCAGCCTCGGGCTGAAGGATAATCAGGAATCCCCCAGCATGCTGGAGCATGTCGACCGGGGCGCGTTGGTGGTGGATATTATCTATACTCCCCTCCTCACCCCGTTCATTGCCCGCGCGCAGGCGCATGGCAATCGCACGGTGGATGGGCTTGGCATGCTCATCCATCAGGCGGTGCCAGGATTTGAGGCATGGTTCGGCGCTACGCCGGCGGTGACGCAAGCCGTCCGGGAGCTGCTGCTGGCATGATCGTGATCGGCCTCACCGGCGGCATCGCCATGGGAAAATCGACGGTGGCGGCGCAGTTTGCTTCGCTCGGCGTGAAAACCTGCAGCGCCGATGCGATTGTACACACATTGCTGGGTCCAAACGGTGCGGGGGTGGAACTGGTGCGCGCCGCCTTTCCTTCGGCATGGAAGGAAGGGCGGATTGACCGCAAGCTGCTTGGCGCGCAGGTATTTGGCAATCAGGCGGCGCTGGAGCGGCTGGAAGCTATCCTGCATCCGCTGGTGGTGGCGGAGGAAAACCGCTTTGTCGAGCGCGAGCGGCGCAAAGGAGCGAAAGTCGCGCTGCTGGATATTCCCTTGCTATTTGAAACCAACGCGCATCACCGCTTCGATGTTACGGTGGCGGTAACTGCCCCGCGCTTTTTGCAGCATCTGCGTGTGATGAAACGCCCCGGTATGACGCGTGAGCGGCTGGATGCGATTCTTGCCCGCCAGCTGTCTGACGATATGCGCCGCCGGAGAGCGGATTTCGTCATTCACACCGGTTGAGGGAAGGGCTATAGTTTCTGGCAGGTCCACTCCGTGCTGCACGAGCTTATCCATGCGTGAAATCATCCTCGATACCGAAACCACCGGCCTCGATCCGTTTACCGGCCACCGCATTGTCGAAATCGGCGCGGTGGAGATGGTGAATAAGTCGCGCACCGGCAGGCATTTTCATGTCTATATTAATCCCGAGCGCGATATGCCGCCGGAAGCGGAGCGGGTGCACGGGCTTTCCTCGGCGTTTCTTTCGGATAAGCCAGTTTTCGCCGCGGTAGCGCAGCAGTTCGTGGATTTTATCGCCGATTCAAAGCTGGTAATTCATAACGCCGGCTTCGACATGAAATTCATTAATTACGAGCTGGAGAAGCATCGCTACGCGCCGGTGGAGATGAGCCGCGCCATTGATACGGTAATAATCGCGCGCAAGAAATTCCCTGGCTCTCCGGCAAGCCTGGATGCGCTCTGCCGCCGGTTTGATATCGACCTGTCCGCGCGTACCCATCACGGCGCGCTGCTGGATGCGGAGTTATTGGCGGAAGTTTATATTGAGCTGTGCGGCGGCCGACAGGTGACGATCAGTTTTGATGGCGGGAAAAAGCAGGCTTCCTCCAGCGAAGATGCGCCGCTTGCGCGCGCGGCAGTTATAATCGCCAAACGGGAATTCCCACTCTCAGAGGAAGAAAAAGCATTGCATGCCGCAATGGTAGCTAAGCTGAAAAATGCCGTTTGGAATGAATTCGACGTCGTGTAGTTATTAAATACTACAGTCGTCATCCCTGCCCTGTGCGGGAATCTTTGGCAAAGACTCAGTAAAATGAGTATACCTATATTCCAAGCTTTTCTAGCGGATGCCCGAGATCCCCGCGCAGGGCGGGTATGACAGGATTTAGGCGTTCGCCGTGGCGGGATTGCTCTGTGCGGCGCGTTCGCGGTTTTGCAAATAGAGCTGGTGGAAATCGATCGGCTCCAGCATCAGCGGCGGGAAACCGCCGTCGCGCGTGACATCGGCGATGACGCGGCGGGCGAACGGGAACAGCACGAACGGGCTATCGACGAAAATTAGCCGCTCCACCTGGTCTTCCGGGATATTGTTCAGCTCAAAAATACCGCCGTATGCGAGATCCACTAAAAACAGCGTACCGTTATCTACCGTGGCGCGGGCGGAGACGTGGATGGTGACTTCGTAAAACGCATCCTGCAGGCGCTGCGCTTTCAGATCCACACTCACATCAATGGAAGGCTGCTGCGTGGGCACGGTGAGGCTTTGCGGCGCATGCGGGTTTTCAAAGGAAAGGTCCTTGATATACTGGCCGCGCACGGCGAAGCTGGGGTTGGCGTTGGAGGTATTCTCGCTCATATAAGTCCTGATTTTTTACGATTTTAAACGGTAGCCGCGGGTGATGATGTACTGGATTACCGCCCAGAGCGCAATATTGGTTCCCATCATCACCACCAGCCCCAGTTGGGGGGAGCTGTCGGAATAGCCGATCATGGCATAGCGGAAGCCATCGATCATGTAGAATAACGGGTTGAAATGGCTAATATTATACCAGAATTCCGGCAGGGATTTGATCGGGTAGAAGGTGCCTGAGAGGAAGGCAAGCGGGGTGATGATATAGTTTGTAATCGCCGCCAGTTGGTCGAACGACTGCGACCAAACGCCTGTCAGTATACCAAACAGCGCCAGCATCACGCTTGCCGCCAGCACGTGGAATACCGCCATCCACGGATGCGCCGGGGCAAAGGGAATCAGCACATACACCGCCGCCGACACCGCAACTCCGACCAACGCGCCGCGCACCACGCCGCCGATTACCAGGCTCAACGTGATTTCCGCGCCGGTCAGCGGCGGCATGAGGATATCGATAATCACACCCTGGATTTTCGCCAGCATCAGCGAGGAGGAGGTATTGGCGAAGGCGTTCTGCACAATCGCCATCATGATCAGTCCGGGGGCGATGAACTGGTTGTAGGAAATCCCGTCGATCTCGCGCGCATGCCCGCCGAGCGCCAGCGTCATGATGGCGAGGAACAATAGCGTGGTAACCACCGGAGCCACCAGCGTCTGGTTCCACACTTTCATAAAGCGCCAGATTTCCCGCTTGCTGAGCGTGAGCGTGCCGATGAGATTGAAATGCTGCATGGATTCACCCTTATCCCGCAAATACGGCGTGAGCAAGCAAGGATTTATAATTCCCTCCCCCCTCTAGGGAGAGGTAATTAGAATTTTACCCCGAGTTCCAGACCGCCATACGGCGAGGCGGAGAAATTTTCGGCTTTGCGCACGCCGGCTTTCACGCCGAGCGAGGCTCTGGAGTTTACTTCAATGCCCGTAACGGCAGCGCCGAGTTGCCAGGCGCGGTAGTCGTCGTCGCCCTGCAAGCCGGCTTCGGGGCCGACGAAGATACTGCCGCTAACACGCTCCAAGAGGCGGGCGCGCGTCCAGTAGGCGTTGTTGCCGAAGGCGGCGTAGGAGCCGGTGAGGTTGGTTTTGACATTCTGCGTCACGTTGCGCTCCACTTCCGCCTGCAGGTTCAGCGTATAATTGCTGCCGCGCGCGTCGCTGGTGCGGTCGTCGGGGGAGAGGTGGGTGTAGCGGTAGCCGGGGCCGGCATAGATGCCCCACCAGCCGCCTGCGTCGCTGCCCTGGTAGCCGATGGATGCTTCACCGCCGAAGGCGGTGCCGTCCACGTCGCCGGGGGCGCCTTCATACTGGTAGGTCAGCCCGCTGGCGATCAGGCGGGCGACGAAGCCGTTGCCGAGCGTGCTGCCGGGCAGCGGGGTAATCGCGCCCAGCAATCCGTATGCGCTGTGGTGGCCGCTGACTTCTGCCCCGGCGATAGCGAGGTTTTGATCGCCGAAGGCGTCTTCAGAAGCGAGCGACGGGCTCGCTGCCAGCAGCCCCAGGGAGATGATGAATAATTGCCTCATGCGCCTGCCCTTCGAGTTCGTATTGGTACACGATGGCGTCACGGTCGCGGATCACATGCTCACTGGCGATGCGCCCTCTCACCGTCTGCCATTCCCCGTTGCTAAATACCCGACTTTCGATGTCGCTTCCAAGCGGAATCGGCAGGAAGGAGACGATATTTTTGCCGCTCTTTCCGTTAGCGTTAATCATCATGGCCGGCTGAGCGCGGTGGTCCTGCTCGGAAGGGTAGTAGAGGATGGAAGCGTCGAGCTGCGCGCGCCGCTTGGCTTCTTTCAGCTCATCCTTGCCGTCGTTGCGCATCTGCTTTGGCAGCAGGCGCTCCAGCAGGGTCGGGCTGCGCTCGCTTAAATGATGCAGCTGCCATTCCAGATCGCTGCCGTGCAGGAAGCGCTCCAGCCGGTTGCGGTCCTGGTCGCGCTCCCAGGAGAATTTGCAGCCGATGCGTGTCATCTGCTGCGGCAGTTTCTGGCGCGAGGCATTGCACACGGTGGCGCGAAACGGCAGGAACCCGTCCGGCAGGAAAATCTCTCCCTTGATGTCATCGCCCCGCTGAAGCAGATGGATGCCCGGGATAATCACCGTAATGCCACTGGAGGAAATATCCTGCAATGCCACCAGCAGCTCGCCTTCCGGCTGCTGCATGCGCGCGGTGAGCGGGATGGAGAAGCGGTAGTCGCTGCGCTGGAAGGCGGCGCGCTTCTGCGAGAAGGCAAGGATGAAGCCCGCCATCAGCAGGTTGATCATCGACCACAGGATATTGGCGGTGAGCGAGAAGAAGCTGATATGGCGGATGTTCATATACAGCAGCGCCCCGGCCACGATGGCGGCGGCGTTCAGGATCAGCACGCCGTATTGCGGCACCAGCCAGCGCCACATGCCGGAAGTGGCGGTCATGTGCTTGCTGGTGACGCGGAAGCGCGAGGCCGGGAAAACCAGCCCCAGCGTGGCCGAGCAGAACGCGCCGAAGCGAGCCATATTATATTGCTCGATGATCAGCGTGCGCCCATAGCCGCGCCCGAGTTCCTCGAAGCTCCACAGCGACAGCACAAAATACGGCACGAAATGCAGCAGGAAGTCGTTCATGGTGGTATTGACCGGGATCAGCCCGGTCATCAGCACCATGGCGGGGGTGATGTAATAGATGAATTTCTGCCAGCCGTCGAAATAGGTCAAAATAGAAGCCATGTAGCAGATTTTCTGCGCGAGCGTCAGGTTGCGCGAAAACACGATGCCTTCCATGCGCCATACCTGCATCGCCCCCTTGCCCCAGCGGATGCGCTGGCTGAGGAACGGCTTCACCTGCGAAGCGGCAATGCCGAACGCGAGCGATTCGTCATGATAGACCGACTTGAAGCCTGCCTTGTGCAGACGCACCGAAGTGTGCAAATCTTCCGTCACCGTATCGGTGGCAAAGCCGCCGATAGCTTCCAGGGCGCTTCTGCGGATCACCGCGCAGCTGCCGCAGAAGAAGGCGGCGTTCCATACGTCCTTGCCGCGCTGGATGATGCGGAAGAACAGGGACTGCTCGGTCCAGACGCGCTTCAGCTTTTCATTGGTGCGGTGCTGGTAGGAATCGAGGTTGTAGAAATCCTGCGGCGTCTGCACGAAGGCGACTTCGGCGTCGCGGAAATAGCCCAGCGTGCGGGCGAGGAAGCTTTTCTTCGGCGCATGATCGGCATCGAAAATGGCGATGAATTCGCCGCTGGTCAGTGAGAGCGCATGGTTAAGATTGCCCGCCTTGGCATGCGTGTTCACCTCACGGCTGATATAACCGCAGCCCAGGTTTTCCGCCAGCGCGCGGATTTCCTTGCGGTTGCCGTCATCGAGGATCCAGGTGTTGTGCTGATAATCCATGGAAAGCGCGGTGAGCGCCGTGCGGCGGATGATGCTTGCGTCTTCGTTCAGCGTGGTGATGAATACATCCACGCTTTTGCCCTCTTCCGGCGTTTGCGACTGGCGCACCGAGAGCCGCCAGGTCATGAACCCATGCATCAGCACCGTGGCCAGGCCGAACAGCTCCGCGCCATAAAGCAGGGTGGAGAAAATCGGCGCGTCCGGGTTGAAAGTGCCCAAGCGCCAGGTCAGATACCAGGCGGTAACGCCCAGGCTCACGAAAAACAACAGTGCGCGCGGTAATTCCAGGGAAATGAAGGAGGTATTATTGGAACGCATGGGTCGATATCCTTTGCTGGCTGAACCGGCGGCACCTTACCATAACGGGAGAATAAAGTTAATAAATATTTACCATTTATTCCCAGTATAATCCATATTTCATAAGGCTCGGGAAAAATAGGGAAAATTCATTAAGAAAGCGCTAATGAATGCGTATCCGGGGTTGCAATGGCGCGTATTTATCCTTATTTTTGCCCTATCCCCGCCATCCGGAGTTTTCCCATGTTCATTCAGACTGAATCCACCCCCAATCCGCAAACCCTGAAATTCCTGCCGGGCCGGCAGGTGATGCAATCCGGCACCGCCTTTTATACTGATAAAACGCAGGCCGCCCCCTCCCCGCTGGCGCTGGCGCTGTTCGCCGTGCCGGAAGTGACGGCGGTGTTCCTTGGGGCCGATTTCATTACCGTCACCAAGCAGGAAAACGCAGCGTGGGATGTACTGAAACCGGCGCTGCTCACCGCCATCATGGAACATTTCGTGGCAGGCCGCCCGGTGGTGCAGGGCGCAGATGCCGCCGCCGATACAACGGATGCCGACCCGATTATTCAGCAAATCAAAGAGTTAATCGAAACCCGCGTCCGCCCCGCCGTGGCGCAGGA
>CAYPEF010000046.1:0-5899 GCA_964409675.1 uncultured Rickettsiales bacterium
GCTTGGGCCTGCGACGCTGTTACCTGCCGCTTCACCCGTTCCCCGTGGCAGGCGGGAGCTTCCACTCGCCTGCGCTTTATTGAGCGCTCAATGCGGCCAAGTATGCAGGGAATAGAAGGGGCCGGAAGTGGAAAAAATCAAATCGCGAAATCGAGCGTTTCTTCTAATGCGCGGACGATGCCTTTTTCGGAGGCAAGGCGGCTCATATCGGCAAGCGTTACGGTTTCGCAGCGCATGAGAAAGGCGCGTTGCGCGTCCGCCAGCCCGTCTTGCAGCACCGGCATGAAGGCCAGCAGCGGCTGCGGGGCGATCATCTCCGGCTGGACCGCCTCAATTATTCTTGCCGCACTGATGGCGGCGGGGTTGGGAATGTAATAGCCGCCCTTCGCGCCGCGCACGCTATGCACCAGCCCCAGCCGGGCCAGCTGCTGCAATACCGGCTCCAGGGCACGGGGCGATAGCTGGTAATGCGCCACCAGGCTCGCCGCGCCGATGGGATGTTCGGGCGTCGCATGATGCGCGATTGCCGTCATCACGGCCAGCGCGAGGGAGGTGCGGGCGGAAAGAGTCATAGCGATTCAATTAACATCACAAAAATGTATTTACAAGAAATTTTTGTTTATTTATACTCTTTCACCAATAAAGTAATAACTGTTTCATGACGTATATTCCCTTCTTCCTCCATATCGGCCCCGCCGAGCGCATTGTGATTATCGGCGGCGGGCGCATTGCGCTGGCCAAGGCGGAGGCGCTGAAAAGCGCTGCGAAATCACTGCATTTCGTGACGGAAAACGCCTCGGAACCGTTGGTGGACTGGGCGAAAGCGGAAGGTGGTTCGGTTACCCGGGCAAGCTACCACCGCTCGCACCTGCTGGGGGCGAAACTGGTGATCGCCGCCACGGATAAACCGGAGGTAAACCGGCAGATTCAGGAAGATGCGAAAGAACTCGGCATTCCCGTGAACGTGGTGGATACGCCGGAACTGTGCGATTTCATTTTCCCTGCCGTGGTCGAGCGCGGGCCGGTGAAAATCGCCATATCCACCGCCGGGGTGTCGCCGACGCTGGCGCGGCTGATCAAGCGGCGCATCGAGCAGTTGCTGCCGTGGAATTTCGGCCAGCTGACCGACTGGATCGCGCTGCGCCGGAGTTCCGTGCAGCGGAAATACAAAAGCCTGCAATCGCGCCGCCTGTTCTGGGAAGAAGTGTTGAGCGGCCCGACGGCGCAGGAAGTGCTGGAAGGCAATTACGCCAAGGCAGATAAGTTATTTGCCTGCGCATTGGAGGAAACGCCGGATGCGGCGCGTGGCGCGCTATGGCTGGTAGGAGCCGGACCGGGGCATCCGGATTTAATTACGGTGCGCGCGGCGCAGCTGCTCTCGCAAGCCGATGTGATTCTCTATGACCGGCTAGTGGCCCCCGATTTGCTTAGCCGCTATGCGCGCAAAGAAGCGAGCAAAATTGCCGTGGGCAAGCGCCCCGGCCATCACAGTAAGAAGCAGGAAGAAATCGACGAGTTGCTGAAGATGCATTTACGTAAAAACCGCATTGTCGTGCGCCTGAAAGGCGGTGATCCGGGGATTTACGCACACGCCGCCGAGGAAATCGGCATCGCGGCGAAGCTGGGAGTGCCGTGGCAGATTGTGCCCGGCGTCACGGCGGCGCTCGGCTGCGCGGCGGCGGCAGGCATTCCGCTCACTGAGCGTGGCGGTGCGTCGGGCGTGCGGTTTATCACGCTGTATGAGGAACAATTGCATGATGCGCGTTTCTGGCAGTCGCTGGGCTTAGGAGCGCAGGAAACGCTGGTGTTTTACATGACCACGAAAGCCCGCCGCGCCATCTGCGAGCGGCTGTTGGCGGCGGGGCTAAAGCCGGAAACGCCGATACTGGCCATCGAGCAGGGCACCACGCCGTACCATGCCGAATATGAAGCGACGCTGGCTACGTTTGGTGAGCGGTACGGCGATTATCCCTTCATTACCCCGGCGCTGCTGATCGTAGGCGATGTGGTGCGCTGGCGGGAAGCGCATGGCTGGCGGCAGCAGGCGCAGGCGCGGGAGGAATTTTTCCCGCCGCTGGAAAAGGCGGTCGCCCATGCCAGTTGACGCAGCACTGGAGCAGGAGATCAATGCGAAGCTCTCTCCGCTTGGCTGGGAGGAGCGGCTGCGCGCGCTGATCGCATGGCCGGGGCTGCATGCGGCGTTTTCCACCAGCCTGGGCTTTGAGGATCAGGCGATCACGCATGCGATAGCCGATAGCAAGCTTCCCATTCGCATCTTCACCCTCGATACGGGCAGGCTGTTTGAGGAAACCTACGCGCTGCACCAGGCCACGCAGGATCGTTACGGAGTCGAAATCGAAACCTATTTCCCGGATGCGGCGGCGGTGAAAAACCTCGTGCGGGAGCGCGGCATTAACGGGTTTTACCACAGCGTGGAAAACCGCAAGACCTGCTGCTATGTGCGCAAAGTCGAGCCGCTGGCGCGGGCATTAAAGGGCGTGGAACTCTGGATCAGCGGACTGCGCCGCGAGCAGTCCGACAACCGCGCTGATCTGCCGGTAGCAGAATGGGATGCGGCGCACGGGCTGGTGAAGCTTTATCCGCTTGCCGATGTATCGGCGGATACTTTATGGAAGTATATCGAAACTCATCAGGTTCCCGTGAATCCGCTGCACCGGCAAGGCTTCCCCTCCATCGGCTGCGCACCCTGCACCCGCGCCATCCAGCCGGGCGAGGATTTTCGTGCCGGGCGCTGGTGGTGGGAACAGGAAGACAAGAAAGAATGCGGCCTGCACATGGTGGACGGCAAGCTGGTGCGGGTAAACGAAGGAAACGGTAATGCTTGATCCTAAACAAAAAGCGCTGCTCGACCAGTTGGTGGCAATGCTCAGTAACGAGCAGCGTGCCTGGGCATCAGGCTATCTAAGCGGACTGGCAGGCGGAGCGGCGGCATCAGCAAGCGCAAGTTCGCCGCTCTATATCTATTACGCCACGGAAACCGGCAATACCAAGGGCGTGGCGCAACAGCTGGAAAAAGAAGCCAAGGCGCGCGGATTCAAGGTGAAATCCGCCAGTGTCAGCCGCGTGAAACCGGAGGAATTCGCGAGCCTTAAAGACCCGGCGATTTTCCTCTCCAGCACGCACGGCGAAGGCGAGCCGCCGGACATGGCGAAGAAATTCTTTGAAGCCTTCCTCGCCTCGCCGCTATCCTTGCCCGATCTGCGCTACGCGGTGCTCGGCCTCGGCGACCGCTCCTACACCCAATTCTGCCATGCGGCGGTGCTAATTGAAGAAAAGCTGAAGACTTCCGGCGCGAACGCCTTTCACCCCACCGCGCTCTATGATGTGGATTATGCCACCCATACGCCGGGCTGGATTGCGGACGTGCTGGGTGCGCTGGGGCCGGCGACTTCTTCCGCTCCAGCAACCCGCGCAGCTATGCCCGCCACCGGGCGCGGCTATAGCAGGCTGGAGCCGATTGCGGGCACGGTGAAAGAGAGCGTAAATCTGAACGATCACGGCTCGGCCAAGGAAACCTACCATATTGAAATCACGCTGTCCGAGCCGCTTGCCTATGAAGCGGGCGATGCCGCCGGAATCCTGATGCCCTCCGAGCCAGATGGCACCACCCATGTGCCGCGGCTCTATTCCATCGCCTCCAGCCCTGCGCTCTATCCGGAGGAAGTGCACCTCACCGTGGCGCTGGCGAAGCATAAGTTTGAGGACGGCTCCGAAGGCTTCGGCCATTGCTCGCGCTATCTTTCCTCGCTGAAGGAAGGTGATCAGGTGCAGATGTTCATCCAGCGCAACTCGCGCTTCAAGCTGCCGCAGGACGATAGCAAGGATATCATCATGATCGGCCCCGGCACCGGCGTCGCGCCGTTTCGCGCCTTCGTGCAGGAACGCGCCGAGCGCGGCGGCGCGGGTCGCAGCTGGCTGTTTTTCGGCGAGCAGCACATGCATCTCGATTTCCTCTACCAGGCGGAATGGCAGGATTATGTCGGCAGCGGTGCGCTCACGCGCTTCAACGCTGCCTTCTCGCGCGATCAGGAGCAGAAAATCTATGTGCAAGACCGCCTGCGCGAACACGGGCAGGACGTGCTGAGCTGGCTGGAAGGCGGCGCGTATCTTTACGTATGCGGACGCAAAGACCCGATGAGCGCGGACGTGGAAGAAACACTGCTCACCCTGCTCACCCACAAACTCGGCCAGCGCGAGGAAGCGGAGAACTACCTGGCGCTACTCGCGGAAGAAGATAGGTATGTGAAGGATGTGTATTAATAAATCCCCTCCCCCTTGAGGGGGGAGGGTTAGGGAGGGGGTGACAGCGGTGCAGTAGCTGTTCGGCCTTTCACCCCCTCTCAGATTTTCTAGGCGCTAACGCACCAAGAAAATCTATCTCCCCCCCTCAAGGGGGAGAGGAAAAAACGATAGTAAGGACGGAAATAAAAGTGACCGAATACAGCAAGAAACATCACGGCCCACCCTCTTCCACGGAAGCCGTGAAGGAAAAGAGCCGGGGCCTTCGCGGCACGCTGGTGGAAGCGCTGGCAGATCAGCTGACCGGTGCGTTTTCGCATGACGACCAGAGCGTCATCAAGCACCACGGCATGTACATGCAGGACGACCGCGACCGGCGCGAGGAGCGCGAGCGGAAGAAGCTGGAAAAAGCCTATTCCTACATGGTGCGCCTACGCATCCCGGCGGGCGAGATCACGGCGGAGCAGTGGCTTGGCATCGCGCGCATCTGCGACCATTTCGGCACCGGAACCGTCAAGATCACCACGCGCCAGACAGTGCAGATTCACGGCGTCATCAAATCGGTCATCAAGCCGACGCTGCAATCCTTTTATGACATCGGCTTCGACTCCATCGCCGCCTGCGGCGATGTAAACCGCAACGTGATGGCAGGGTCGCACCCCATCGCCTCGCCCTTCCATGCGGAAGTGTTTGAATTCGCCAGCGCCATCAGCGAGCATTTGCTGCCAAAAACCCGCGCCTTCCATGAAATCTGGCTGGACGAAGAAAAGCTGACGCCGGACGCGGTGGAGGAAGACCCACTTTACCTCACCCATTACCTGCCGCGCAAATTCAAGATCACCATCACCGTGCCGCCCTATAACGACCCGGACGTATTCGCGCATGATATCGGCCTGATTGCCGTGGAAGAAAACGGCGCGTTCACCGGCTTCAACGTGGCGGTGGGCGGCGGCATGGGCATGACGCACGGAAATGCGCAGACCTACCCGCTGCTTGGCACCGTCATCGGCTTTATCCCGAAGGAGAAAACGCTCGATGCCTGCTGGCAGATCGTCGCCATCCAGCGCGATTTCGGCAACCGCTCCGACCGCAAGCTGTCGCGTCTGAAATACACGTTCGAGCGCATGGGGCAGGAGGATTTCACCATCGAGCTGGAAAAGCGGCTGGGATTCAAATTGCAGGCGGCGAAACCCTTCACCCTCACCCAGCGCTCCGACCCCTACGGCTGGCAGCGCGACGTGAACGGCAAATGGTATTACACGCTGTTCGTGGAAAACGGCCGCGTGGTGGATGCGCCGAATTATCCGCTGAAATCGGCGCTGCATGCGATTGCTGAAACCGGCCTGTGCGGCGTGCGTTTCACCGGCAACCAGAACGTGATGCTGACCTATATCGCTGAGCAGGATAAACCGGCGGTTGAAGCGCTCTTAGAGCGCTTCGGGTTGCACCATGAGGCGTTTTCTTCCACGCGCAAGGAAGCGCTCGCCTGCGTGGCGCTGCCCACCTGCCCGCTCGCCATGGCGGAGGCGCAGCGCTACATGCCGGACTTCCTCTCCCATATCGAGCGGCTGCTGGCCCGCCACGGGCTGGAGGAAGATTCCGTCAGCATCCGCATGACCGGCTGCCCCAACGGCTGCGC
>CAYPEF010000046.1:5999-16019 GCA_964409675.1 uncultured Rickettsiales bacterium
AACCATTCCATGCGCGTCTCGCCGCTCTCCAACTGGACGGAGATGGACGTGTGGCGCTACATCGCGAGCGAGAATGTGCCGGTAGTGCCGCTGTACTATGCTGATACGCGCCCGGTGGTTTGGCGCGATGGTAGCTGGATCATGGTGGACGACGAGCGCTTCGTGCTGAACGAAGGCGAAAAAATCGAGCACAAGCGCGTGCGTTTCCGCACGCTCGGCTGCTATCCCTTAACCGGCGCGGTGGAATCCGAAGCGGCCACGCTGGATGCCATCCTGCACGAACTCGAAGACCAGCGCACCAGCGAGCGCGCCGGACGGCTGATCGATCAGGACTCGGCGGCCAGCATGGAGAAGAAGAAGAAACAGGGGTATTTTTGATGCATATGTTTCCGTCATCCCGGCGCAGGCCGGGATCCACGCTTATCCTTTTACACCCATGCCTGTTGCAAGGCATGGATCCCGGCCTGCGCCGGGGTGACAGGAATTACTTATGACCACTCGTGACACCCTTCATTTCCTCACCTGCGGCCATGTGGATGACGGTAAGTCTACCCTGATCGGGCGGCTCTTAAGCGATATCGGCGCGATTCCGGAGGACCAGCTGGCGGCGGCGATGGTGGATGGGAAGCTCGATTATTCGCGCCTGACCGACGGGCTGGAGGATGAGCGGGCGCAGGGGATTACCATCGACGTGGCGTACCGCTATTTCCGCCATAGAGGGCGGCATTACCGCATCGCCGATACGCCGGGGCATGTGCAGTATGTGCGTAACATGGCGGTGGCGGCGGCGAATTCCGACTGCGCGCTGATTCTGGTAGATGCGTCGCACGGGGTGCGCGATCAGACCATCCGCCACAGCAAGATCGCCGCCTTCTTCGGCATCCGCCATTTCGTGGTGGCGGTCAACAAGATGGATCTGATCGAGTATGATGAGGCAAAGTTCCGGGAGATTGAGCGGGCGTATTGTAGTGCAATGGGCGTGGCGTTCCCCCCCATCCCCCCCGCAAGCGGGGGGGCTAATGCCGGTGCCAGCGGAACAGCCTGTGCGAATTCTCTTACTCCCCCCGCTTGCGGGGGGACGCAGGGGGGAACCCTGTCGCTCACCTTCATCCCCGTCAGCGCGCGCGAGGGGGATAATTTGACGCAGAAAAGCACTGCCATGCCGTGGTATCGCGGCCCGGCGCTGCTGGACTACCTGGCGCAGCTGCAGGTGCCGCCTGCGCCGGCGTACGGCGCGCGGTTGCCGGTGCAGTATGTGATACGCACGCCCGACCACCGTCGCGGTTATCAGGGGATGCTCAGCGGCGGGCGCCTGCGCGTGGGCGACCGGCTGGCGGTAGCCGATAGCGGGGCGCAGATTACGGTAACGGAGCTGTATCACAGCGGCAAACAGGTGGAGCAGGCGCTGCCCGGGCAGGCGATTACGCTCTGCACTGACGACGATGCGGATATCGCGCGCGGCAACGTGCTGTATTCCAGCGCTTCGCCGCTGCAATTCACCGACGCCTTCATCGGCGACGTGCTGTGGCTCGATCCGGCGTTCTCAACGCAGGACAACGTGCAGGGGATTGTGAAAATCCATAACCGCGAGGAGCAGGCGGAACTGCACGTGGATGCAGGCAACGATAATGCCACGGTGGAAGCACGCATTTTCACCGCCGCGCCGGTAGCCACTGCGCCCTATGCGCAGGACCGCGCGACAGGGCTTTTCCTGGTGATCCAGCCGGAGACGGAGAAGGTGATCGGCGTAGGCACCGTACGCACGCCGGAAAGCGCGGATTTGAGCTTCGCGATTTAAGCAGCGTCATTAAGCCAACGCGGCAATCCAGCCCTCGGTGTATGGTGAGCCGGATTGCTTCGCTAACGCTCGCAATGACGGAAATCCGCTTAAAACATCGGGATCGGGCTTTGCTGCTGGTTTTGCACCTGCTGCTTGAGTTTTTCCTTAATTTCATCCGCCATTTGCTTCTCGATTTTCTGACGCTCTTCCGGCGGCATGGCTTCCAGCTGTTCTTCGGTCAGGTTATGGCTTTTCAGCCAGGCTTCGCGCATGCGCTGGGCCGGGGTTTTCTGCATGTAGGTAAGGAATTCCTGCTTCGCCTCGGCGGAAGCGGCCTGCCGGGTTTTGATCGGGCTGGCGCTTGCGGGCATAGCCGTCTGGGGCACCGAAGCGGCGCTTACCGAATTCATCTGCGCCAGCATGCCGGCGAAACTGTCATTGCCGGCCTGGCCAGTGGACAGCTGAAGCGGGTATGGCGCACGGGTGCCTGTGATAGACGAAATGCTCATGGATGCCTCCTGTTGCTGGCAAAAGCACAAGCAAATTCCATGCCTTCAGCCAATGCGGGCGATGCAGGCGACCTGATTTCCTTCTTTATTGAAATGAATCTCATCGAAATCGCATGCACGGGCGATCAGGATGCCGCGCCCATGATATGCCTGCGGGTCAGGCGTGCGGTTCAGGTAATATTGCCAGTCGAACCCCTGACCCTGGTCGGTGATGGTCAGCACGCAGGTGCGGCTTTCGCGGTAGAGCACCAGATCCACCAGCCGGTGGCGGAAGCGCTCGTCCTGCAGGCGGCGCTCCACCTCCTCCGCCCAGCGGTTTTCCTTCAGCAGCAGGGTTTTGTAATCATAGCCGATTTCCAGGTTGCCGTGCTCCATGGCGTTGGTGATGAGCTCGTAAATCCCGCTCATGATAGTGTTTGGGTTTGGAAAAAAGAGAGAAAGTTCCACGGCCAGGCTGGGAATATCGTCTAGCTTTTTGCAGGTATAGTGCTGCAGGATTTTGGTGCTGTAATTGAACATGTCAGGCCGAGCCGTAATGGCGGAACAGGCACAGCGTGAGGTCATCGCGCACCTGGCTGCCGGTAAGGCAGGTAAAGGCCTCCAGCAGCCGGCTGAGCAACTCCTTCGGCGATGCGCCGGAATGGGCGCGCAATACATTGGCGATATCCTGCTCCTGCATGCCCGGGTAATACTCGCCGCAGGTTTCCAGCATCGTGTCGCTGTAGAGGAAAAAAATGTCGCCGGGGCGGAAATCCATGCGCTGCGCGTGATAGAAATGTTTTTCAATGCCAAGCGGCTTGCCGGTGCCGTTAACGATTTCCACATTGCCGTCATTCCTTAGCATCAACGGGTGCGGCGCGCCGGCGCAGGCGTAGGAAAGCATGTGCGCTTTCGTATCGGCCATGCCGTAAAACATGGTGGCGAACTGGCCGGTGGGCAATAATGGCAGCAGGCGGTCGTTCATGGCGCCAAGATATGCGCCCGGATTATCAGCCAGCGGGTCGTCCTCGCGCATGAACGCCTGGAAGCGGAACGCGTTGAGCGCCGCCGCCACGCCGTGGCCGGAGAAATCCACCATCCAGAACGCACCGCCCGACGGGATGGTGCGAATCCCCCAGAAATCGCCGCCGATCTCCGATGACGGACGGAAATAGGATGCAATCTCCAGATGACTTTTAGCCTGCGCATCCTGCAAATCCTGCGCACTGGGCAGCATCGACTGCTGGAGCGCGCATGCGCTCTCCATCTCCACCTCGATGCGCCGCTTGTATCGCTCCAGGTCGCCCAGCAAAATTTTCTTCTCCAGATGCACCAGCATTCGCGCATACAGCTCATCCGGGTATACCGGTTTAGTAATAAAATCGCTGGCGCCTACCTTGAACGCCTTAAAGCGCAGCTCCGGCTCGGAGATGACGGTCTGGATCAGGACGGGAAGCGCATGGTTGCCGGGCATTTCGCGGATGGCCTGGCAGCAGTTGAACCCATCCATGCCGGGCATAACGATATCCAGGATTACCAGATCGGGACGGTAGCTGCGCACCGCTTTCAGCGCCGCTTCGGCATCGCCTGCGCAAAGAATATGGTCAAAGCCGCGCATGCGCAGCATTTTTTCCAGGAACATGCAGTTGGTCGGGCTGTCATCCACCACCAGGATGCGCGAATTATGCAGCTTGGTAATGATATCAAGCGAGGTCATGCATTATACTCAATGCGGAACATGGTGCCGAACTCAGAGATTTCGAGCATTTTCTTCACCTGCCCCTGCGGGCGGAAAAGTTCAATGCTGAAGCCGCAGGTCTGCGCTTTCTCGCGCAGCAGCAGCAGCATGCCGAGCGCCGCCGAATCGATGAAACTCACCCCGCTTAAATCCAGCTCACACTGGGATATGCCTTCTTCTTCCAGTTGCTGCAACAGCGCCCGGAACACCGGATGATCGTCAAAGGTGAATGTCCCCTGCAAGCTGATCTTGCGCTGCGATCCGGCGCTGATGATAGTATATTGCATATGCCTTTTCCTGCAGGAGGTTAGAATAATTCCACGTTGCTTTCGGGTGCGCTCGCCGGAGCCACATGCGGCATGGCTATCGCCAAATGGCGTCGGCTAAGGGCCTCGGCGAATTTTTGCCTGAATTCGTTTAGGGTAAACGCCTGCATCAGCACTTCGGCCTGCTGCGCGGCGATTTCAGCGGGCGCATTGAGCGTCCCCTGATCCAAGGCGCGGGCCAGGATAATCAGCGCCCGCGCGGTATTTTCGATATTCTGCGTATTGCGGTCCTGGAACTGCATGTTCATCACCGCGCGGGTAATGGCCTGCGAGATATGCTCGCTGGAAGCGACCGTCTGCGCGATAGCCGAGCAGAATTCCTGGTTTTGCGCCAGCATCAGCTGCATCAGCGTTTCCAGCTTTTCCTTGGTTTCCGCGCTGGAAGAAATATCGGTGGTAGCAACCTCCTTGAGCGTGCCATATCCTTTGCGGATACTGCCGGTGGTGGAGAGCACCTTGGTACGCACCTCCTCCGCCAGGCGCGCGATTTCGCCGGAAACAGCCTTCACTTCTTCCGCCACGACGGCAAATCCCTTGCCAGACTCGCCTGCGTGCGCCGCTTCAATGGTAGCATTCAGCGCCAGCAGGTGCGTTTGCTTATTGATCTTCTGCACGTGCATGGCAAAGGATTCAATCGCGCCAAGATTGCTGATTGCGTCGTCCAGGTCATAAAGCATAGTCATGGCCAGCTTGGAAACATTGACGATTTTGCCAATCAGATCGCTCAGCACGGCGGAAAATTCACCCAGGAATTCTGCAATGGTGATTTTCTGGTCGCCCGATGTGATATGGCTGGCGATATTAATCAGCGCCTGCAGTTGCTCGCTCTGCGTATGCGCGCCGGTGGCCAGCTCACGGAATTGCCGGCTTAGATCCAGGGTATTTTCTTCCACCATCTGCGCCGAAAGCGGCAACTGCTGTGCCAGCATCTCCACCAGCGCCGCAGCGACGCCTTGCACCTCCGTGCAGGAATAGGACGCGGCTTCCATGGGTGATGCGTCAGGCGTCACAAGCGAGAGATGAGCATTTTGACGGTAAGGCATTGAACCTCTATAAGAAGAATCTTATTATTCAATCGGCCAGCATACGCAATCTAAAATTGATTCACTGATTTTGTATTATTACTTATAGTTGTATTTATTTAATTTTCCGTTAGCAAGGCTTTGCTTACCAACTGGATAAAAAAAAGGAGCGATGAACGCTCCTTTGAAGTGATAGCCATAGGTTTTACTTACGCATTCGCCTCGTTATCGTCCGAACCCGCGGATGCAACCCCCTGGCTGCCGTGCGACGCCTTGCCGCCGCGCGCGCCGAGCAGGCGGGCCGCCCGTGGGTCGCCGCTGCGCAGGAGCGCTCCGAGTTTCTGGTTTCCGCTATTTGCATTGCTGTCGCTGGCCATAAAATCCTCCTTACCTGTAAGTGAAAAATGCCGCGCAAGAGGCCCCTGCACGGCGACATGTCGCATAAGGGCGCATGTGTCCCTCTCTTAAGCGTATGCGAAGCCTAGCAAAACGCCGATAAGAACGCCGCAGGAGGGTTCCGGACATTACATAAGAACAGCGTAAACTGCATAAATGCGCATCCTTACCGATTTTTTATGCGCATTCACCTACTTCATATGCGTATGGAGCGCGAAGCGGACGTCATCATCATCGGCCTCGGCACCGCCGGGCTTAGCGCCGCGCGGGAAGTGGCGAAGGTGACGCAGTACTTCCACATTATCGGCAACGGCACTTATGGCACCACCTGCGTGCGCAACGGCTGCATGCCGTCCAAAATATTGATCAGTGCTGCACGCACTTTTCGAGCACGCGGACACATGGAAGAATGCGGCATTCATGGCAGCGAATCGCTGCGTATGGATATCCCGGCGCTGCTGAATCGCGTGCGCGCCATGCGCGCGCATTTCCTGCATTACGCGCTTGAGGAGACGGAAAGTTTTAGAGCGCATATCATTGAAGGGAACGTGCGCCTGAGCGCGCCGGATACGGTAGAGATCAACGGCGGGCGTATCCGCGCCAAAGCCGTCATCATCGCCACCGGCTCGCGCCCGATTATTCCCGAGGTATGGCAGGGCTTCAAAGACCGCATCCTCACCTCCGACACGCTGTTCGACCAGCAGGATTTACCCGCATCTATCGGCGTGATCGGCATGAGCGTGCTGGGGGCGGAGATGGCGCAGGCCTTCGCCGGGCTTGGCATACAGGTGACAGCTACCCATACGGAGGCGCTGGTCGGCGGCTGTACCGACCCGGATGTCAGCGCCCGCGCCGCAGACATTCTTGGTGAAGAAATGGAACTATGGCTGCAGACCACGCCGGAGATCGCATCCGAAGGCGATAAGCTGCGCCTGCGCGCCGGCGGGCGCACGGCGCTGGTGGATAAACTGTTTATTGCTGAGGGACGTTGCGCTAATCTGGAAGGGCTGGGGCTGGAAGCGCTGGGACTGCGCGAAGCGGGCAAGCCGTTTGAGCGCTATGACTGCGAAACCATGCAGCTGGAAGGCGAGCGCATCTTCCTCGCCGGGGATGTGACGCTCGGGC
This sequence comes from uncultured Rickettsiales bacterium, assembly GCA_964409675.1. Taxonomy (GTDB): domain Bacteria; phylum Pseudomonadota; class Alphaproteobacteria; order Rickettsiales; family SXRF01; genus CAYMDD01. The sequence goes on from CAYPEF010000046.1 coordinate 12,875, forward strand.
GCGCCATCTTATTTCAGGCAGCCGATGAAGGCCGCATCGCGGGCTATAATGCCGCGCGGGGGAAGACATATTCATTTACGCGCCGCACGCCGATGCAGGTGTGCTATACCGCCCCGGAAATTTGCATCGCAGGTGCAAGCTGGGAACAATGCGGCGCATCCGCCGCCATTGGCGAAGCGCGTTTTGAAAACCAGGGCCGTGCGCTGATTGAGGGCATGAACCAAGGCATTGTGCGCATCTATGCCGAGCGCACCAGCGGACGATTGCTAGGCAGCGAATTCTGCGCGCCCAACGGCGAGCACCTCGCGCATTTGCTGGCATGGATCATCGACGCGAAGCTCACCGTCTTTGAAGCCCTTCGCCTGCCCTTCTACCATCCCACCGTGGAAGAAGGCTTACGCACCGCCCTGCAGGAACTGGCAGAGCATATCCGCCCGGGCAGCAAGCAGGCAATGGAACTGGCCTGCCTCGATGCTCTTTAAACCGTCGCTTTATTAATGCTGAACAGCGGGAGCACGTATAACCTCTCCCTTGTCACCCTGCACCTGTTACGGGGTCTGGACAGAAAGCGTTGCTTTCTGCGGATTGCATAAACAATCCGTCCGGGTCCCGCCATGCGGCGGGATGACAATCGTTATTTCTGACGGAACTTGATGCGGCCTTTGGTTAAATCATACGGCGTCATTTCCACAATCACCGAGTCGCCGGCCAGCACGCGGATGCGGTTCTTGCGCATTTTGCCGGAGGTATGCGCGATCACCATATGGCCGTTTTCCAGCTTGACGCGGAAGGTGGCGTTCGGGAGCAGCTCCGTCACCGTGCCGGGGAATTCAAGCAGTTCTTCTTTTGCCATCAGTCTATTCTTTCATTCAAATTTCAATGTTTATGGGCTGCATCTATATCACTTCATGTGTAAAACGCAAATAAGAGTAAATAACCGCCGCGCGGTGCAGAAATCGACGGTTATCTTGGTTTCCAGCATCTCTTTCAGCGTCTCCGCCCCCTCGTTATGCAGGCCGCGCCGGCCCATGTCGATGGCTTCCAGCTTGTTGGGCGCGTGGGCGGTGAGGGCTTCGTAATAACTTTCGCAAATCAGCATATAATCGCGGATAGTGCGCTTAAGCGGCTGAAGCGCCAGCGAAATCTTTGTTTTTGCGTCATCGGAAGCGGTAACGTTCAGCACCAGCCGCTGCTCCTCCGCCCGCATGCGCAGGGCATACGGCCCCGGCCCGGCTTCCAGCGGGGTGAAACTGTTTTCCGCCAACAGATCCTGGATAGCCACGGAAAGCTCATGCTCCATTTCAGGGCGGCGCTGGGCAAGGCTTTTTTCGTCCAGCTCCACGGAAATCAGCCGGTTATCCGCGCTCACGGGGTTTGCCGCCGCACGCGCATGGAAAGCCCGTGCGCCTGCAACCCTTCCGCATCAGCCAGCGTTTCGCCGTACATGGCAAGCCCGTGGAACGAGGTTTCATCGCAGCTGATCAGCGAAGTGCGCTTGAGGAAATCCAGCGTTCCCAGCCCCGAGGCGAAACGCGCCGTGCGGGAAGTAGGCAGTACGTGCGACGGCCCGGCGATGTAATCGCCAATGGCTTCCGGCGTGTATTTTCCCAAAAATATCGCCCCGGCATGGCGGATACGGGCGGCCAGCGCCTCCGGCTGCGCCACCGCCAGCTCCAGATGCTCGGGCGCGATGCGGTCCACCAGCGCCGGCGTATCCACAAGCGATTCCACCACAATCAGGCAGCTTTCCTTCTCCCAGGAGGCCTGCGCAATCGCGCGGCGCGGCAGGGTGGCCAGAATCAGCTGCGCCGCCGCTTCCACCTGGTCGGCAAAAGCCGCTTCGTCGGTGATCAGCACGCTTTGCGCCACCTCGTCATGTTCGCACTGGCTGAGCAAATCGGCGGCGATCCAGTCGGGATTGTTGTGCTTATCCGCCACCACTAAAATCTCCGAGGGGCCCGCAATCATATCAATACCCACCTGCCCGAATACCTGCCGCTTGGCCTCCGCCACATAGGCATTGCCGGGGCCGACGATCTTATCTACGGCGGCGATGGACTGCGTGCCATACGCCAGGGCCGCCACCGCCTGCGCGCCGCCGACCTTATATATTTCCTCAATGCCCGCCACATGCGCCGCCGCCAGCACGGCAGGATTCACCGCCCCTTCTGGCGCAGGCACCACCATGACCAGCCGGGATACGCCCGCCACTCGGGCCGGGACGGCGTTCATCAGCACGGAACTGGGGTAGGAAGCGAGCCCGCCCGGCACGTACAGCCCCACCGCATCCAGCGGCGTCCAGCGCCAGCCGAGCGTGACGCCGGTGTCGTCGCGCCACTGCTTGTCTTCCGGCAATTGCGCCTGCGCGTAAAGCGCAATCCGCGCCGCGGCTTTCTTCAGGGACGTCAGCAGCTCCGGCGAACAGACCGCCACGGCATTGGCGATTTCCTGCGCGCTGACGCGGATAGTATGCGCATCGGCCTCCCAGCGGTCGAACCGGCGCGTATATTCCACCAGCGCCGCGTCGCCGCGCTGCGCGACATCGTCGAGTATGGCTTCCACCGTACCGGCAATGGCGCGGTTGCGCTGGGCGCGCCCGGCCAGCAGGCGGGCAAAGGCGTCTGTGAAATCCGGCTGGGTGCTGCGCAGCCTAAGCGCCATCGGTCACCTCGCGGAAGCGGGAAACCAGCCCGCCGATTTCCTCGCCGCGCGTCTTGAAGGCAGCGCGGTTGACGATCAGGCGGGAGGAAACTTGCGCGATCACCTCGATTTCCTTCAGGCCGTTGGCCTTCAGCGTCGCGCCGGAACTGACCAAGTCGACGATGCGGCGCGCGAGCCCTAATTTGGGGGCCAGCTCCATCGCCCCGCTTAATTTGATGCATTCGGCCTGGATGCCGCGCTCAGCGAAATATTTAGCGGTGATGTTAGGATATTTGGTGGCGATGCGCAGATGGCTCGCGCGGGAAATATCGTCAAACGGCGCATGTTCCGGCTCGGCCACCGACAGGCGGCATTTGCCGATACCAAGGTCAAGCGGCGCGTAAATATCGGGATAGTCGAACTCCATCAGCACATCGCTGCCCGCCACGCCCAGCTGCGCCGCGCCGAACGCTACAAAGGTCGCCACATCGAAGCTGCGCACGCG
>CAYPEF010000047.1:0-1703 GCA_964409675.1 uncultured Rickettsiales bacterium
AAAAACGCCATCCCCTTCGACCCCGAAAAGCCGATGATCACCTCCGGCATCCGCCTCGGCACCCCGGCAGGCACTACGCGCGGCTTCGGCGTGGCCGAATTCAAGGAAATCGGCAACTTAATCGGCGACGTACTGGACGGCCTGAGCAAGGGCGGCGACAATAGCGCCACTGAAAAAGCCGTGAAAGCAAAAGTGCAGGCGCTATGCGAGCGGTTCCCGATCTATAGCGGTCTGGACCAGCGCTAACCATGTCGTCCTCGGGCCGCCCGTAGGGCGGAGCCGGGGACCCCTGTCTCCGCTTGCGCCAGCCGCGAGATGGGTCCCCGGACGGCCCTGAGGGTCGCCGAGGACGACAAAAATATTAAATGTTAACCACTTGTTATCAAAATGTAGCTATCATAGGGCATAAATTACCCGAAATATGGTAGCATACACGTATGAAATGCCCTTTCTGCTCCCACGCTGATACGCAGGTGAAGGATTCGCGGCCCTCGGAAGACGGACTGACCATCCGCCGTCGGCGCTATTGCCCGGCCTGTAACTCGCGCTTCACCACCTTCGAGCGCGTGCAGCTGCGCGAGCTTACGGTGCTGAAGAAAAACGGCGAGCGGCGCATGTTCGACCGGGAAAAGATCGTTCGCTCCATCACCATGGCCGCCCGCAAGCGCCCGATTTCGGAGGAGCAGATCGAGCAGATTGCTTCGCGCATCGTGCAGAAGCTGGAAGGGGCGGGGGAGAGCGAAATCCCCAGCGTCTATATCGGCAAGCTGGTGATGGACGAGCTGAAAGCACTCGACACGGTTGCCTATATCCGCTTCGCCTCCGTCTACCGCGATTTCCGCGAAGCCAAGGACTTCCACGACATCGCCCGCGAAATCGGCAGCGAATAGTTGCCGGTTGGCGGTAAGCTGGTAAAAGCATTGCATGCAGCACCATTCCCGCCCGCATCCGGCTGACACCCATTATATGCGCCACGCCCTCGCGCTGGCTGCACGGAACCTCGGCCAGACATGGCCGAACCCTGCGGTGGGAGCCGTCATCGTTCAGCAAGAGCAGATCGTCGGGCGCGGCTGGACGCAAAGGGGCGGCAGGCCGCATGCCGAAACCATGGCGCTGGCGCAAGCGGGCGAACGGGTAAGGGGAGCCACGGCCTATGTCAGCCTTGAGCCCTGCGCCCATACCGGTAAAACCGGCCCCTGCGCGCAAGCGCTGATTGATGCGGGCATAGCGCGTGTGGTTGTGGCATGCCGCGACCCCGATCCGCGCGTCAACGGCCAGGGCATCTCCATGCTGCGCAGCGCGGGCATCGAAGTGACAGAAGGGATCTGCGAACATGAATCACGGGCGCTCAATGCTGGGTTTTTCCTGCGCATCACACAGCAGAGGCCTTTGGTAAGCCTGAAAATCGCCACTTCGCTGGACGGCAAAATCACATTCCCTCCCAGCCCCTCCGTAAGCGGGGGGGGTAATCCATGGCCTCATTCCGACACACATGCGGATACACCGACTCATTCCCCCCGCCTGCGGGGGGATACAGGGGGGAACCTTTCTCATCCTCCCCGCTGGCTCACCGGTGCGCCCGCCCGCGCCTATGGCCACGGCTTGCGTGCCCGGCACGACGCCATCCTCACCGGCAGCGGCACCGCGCTCGCCGACGACCCACTGCTCACCTGTCGCCTGCCGGGGCTGGAGTATGCCTCGCC
>CAYPEF010000047.1:1803-15789 GCA_964409675.1 uncultured Rickettsiales bacterium
GCCGTGCTGCGCTGGCTGGCGGAGCAGGGCATTACTCGCCTGCTGGTGGAGGGCGGGCAGGGGATCAGCACCGCCTTCCTGCAATCCGGGCTGGTGGACCGGCTATACTGGTTCCGTGCCCCGCTGGTGCTGGGCGAAGGGGGCATGAGCGCTTTTGCCGAAACCTCTGGCCTTAAGCGCTTTACGCTTGCCCAAACCCGCCGCTTGGGCGAGGATACGCTGGAAATCTATGATTTAACACAGGAGTAGCCCCACGCGGGACGCTTGTATGTTCACCGGCATCATCACTGACATCGGCACCATCCGCCACCGCGAAGGCGGGCGCATTGAAATTGCCTGCGCCTATGCCCCGGACAGCATCGCCCTCGGCGAATCCATCGCCTGCTCCGGCGTCTGCCTGACGGTGGTGGATATCATCCCGTCATTGCGAGGCGCAGCCGAAGCAATCCAGCCATCCCCGGGCGTAGAGCCGGATTGCTTCGCTGACGCTCGCAATGACACAATTATTTTCGCCGCCGATATTTCCGCAGAAACCATCGCCCGCACCGCGCCCGGCATGTGGGAGCAGGGCAAGCGTCTTAATCTGGAGCGCTCCTTGCGCGTGGGCGATGCTCTAAGCGGCCATTTCGTCAGCGGCCATGTGGATGGCGTTGCCACTATTGAGCGCATCGTCCCGGTGCAGGACTCGCACCGGCTCGACCTGCGCGCGCCGGATGGGTTAGCGAAATTCATAGCTGAGAAAGGTTCGGTGACGCTGGACGGCGTATCATTAACCGTGAATTCAGTGAACGGTTCTGCGTTCAGTGTGAATATTATCCCGCATACCTGGGCGGTCACCACGCTGGCAGACCGACGCGCAGGCGATAGTATTAATCTTGAAATCGACCTGCTGGCGCGCTACCTCATGCGAATGCAATCCTGTTAGTCATGCCCCATTCCGCCTTCCCCTCCCCCATCGAAGATATCCTCGCCGACGCGCGCGAGGGGCGGATGTTTATCCTCGTCGATGACGAAGACCGCGAGAACGAAGGCGACCTGATTATCCCCGCCCAGTTTGCCACGCCCGAGAGCATCAATTTCATGGCCAAGCACGGGCGCGGGCTGATTTGCCTCGCCATGACGCAGGAGCGGGTGAGCGAGCTGAACCTCAATCTCATGTCCCGCCATAACAGCTCCCGCCACCAGACGGCCTTTACCGTCTCCATTGAGGCGCGCGAGGGAGTGACCACCGGCATTTCCGCCGCCGACCGGGCGCATACCATCCAGGTTGCCATCGATCCCACCAAGACTGCCGCCGACATCGCTACTCCCGGCCATATCTTCCCGCTGGTGGCGCGCGACGGTGGCGTGCTGGTGCGCGCCGGGCATACGGAAGCGGCGGTGGACATCGCCACGCTCGCGGGCCTGAACCCGTCCGGCGTCATCTGCGAAATCATGAACGACGACGGCACCATGGCCCGCCTGCCGGATTTAGTGCCGTTCGCGCAGGCGCACGGCCTGAAAATCGCCACCATCGCCAGCCTGATCGCCTACCGCCGCCGCTTCGAGCGGCTGGTGGAACGGATGCTGGAAACCGCGTTCGAGAGCGAGCATGGCGGCGCATTCCGCCTGATCGTCTATCGCAGCAAGCCGGAATATGCTGAGCATGTGGCGCTGGTGAAGGGCGATATTACCGGCCCGCAGCCGGTCTGGGTGCGCATGCACGCCGCTAATGCGCTGGCCGACATGCTGGGCGATACGCACGACCACCGTAACGGCGAGTTGCGGCGCTCCATGGAGCTGATCGCCGCGCATGGCAGCGGCGTGATCGTGCTGCTGCGCGACCCCATCGCCACCTCGCTCTCCGACCGCCTGCGCGAGCGCCGGGGCGAAGACCCGGTGCACCCGATGGATCTGCGCGATTACGGCATCGGCGCGCAAATCCTGCTTGATCTGGGCGTGCGCGAGATGCAGCTGCTCTCCAATACCCGCCGTTCCGTAGTGGGGCTGGAAGGCTATGGCCTTGCCATCACCGGCTATCAGCCCATTTAAACCGGCGCTGATTCTCCCTTATCACGCAACGCTTCGTTCCAAACGGACAATTTATCCGTGAAGACCGATAGTGATTGCATGGCGCTGTGTCAAGCGATGCAGCGAAAAACATGGAGAAATCATTATGATACGCAAATTGCTCACCCCGGTGCTTGCCGGTTTCGTTGCCGGTAAAGCCATTAAATGGTACGCCAACCAGAAAAAAGTGGAAACCAAGAAAGCTCATAAACAGCAGATGGTGGATACCTCCAGCGAGGATTCCTTCCCCGCCAGCGACGCCCCCTCCTGGAACGCCGTCCATATGCTCGGCGCACCGAAGCAAACGGCGTAATTACATGATGTCGTCCTCGGCGATACGCAGCATCGACCGGGGGCGACATAAACTAATGAATCGTGCGCGTGGCCTTGTCCAGTAGCGCCAGTTCCGCCTCGCTGAAATATTCATTGCTGTTGCAGAAGCGGCAATTCACCGTAATCCGCCCGTTATCCAGCATATCGTGCAATTCCTCATACGGAATAGTGCTGAGAATACCTATAATCCGCTCGCGCGAGCAGCGGCAGCAGGCGCAGAGCGGTTTCGGTTTATAGGCCCAGACGCCTTCTTCATTGAATAGCCGCATCAGCAAATTCCAGCCGGAAATATCCGCATCCAGCAGCTCGTTCTCCTGCACCGTATCCATGAACAGGCGGGTGCGCTGCCATTGCTCCTCGCTGTCCGCTTCCACCTCGCCGGCGGCGTTGAATTCGGGATGCGCCGCGTTGCCGCCTTCTTCCGGCACGCGCTCAATCATGATTCCCGCCGCGGCCCAGACTTCTTCTTTCTGCACCGCCAGCCGCAGCGCCATTTCCACCTGCTGGGACTGGGTGAAATAAAGCTGGATTGCATCCGAAAAACTGGTGCCCGCCAGCTCCACGATGCCCTGATACCGGTCTTCCCCTTCGCCTTGGTCGAGCGTGATGGCCAGCCTTCCCTGCCCGAGGATATCGCTCAGTAGCGGCGCGGACGCCGCACCGCTCAATGCCTCCAACTGTTCCCAGCCTGTTTCATTGATTTCGGCATAGCCGCGCAGATGCCCTTCATGCGTGGCGTCCACCACCATGAAACTAACCGGCCCATCGCCGCTGGCTTGAATGGTCAGCACGCCTTCGCTTTTCAGGTTGGAAGAGAGCATGGAGACGATTACCAGCATCTCCGCCAGCAGGCGGCTGACGCAGTCGGGATAGGCGTGCTGTGAAAGAATGGTCTGCGCCGCATCACTTAATCGCACCAGCTTGCCGCGAATATGCGAATGATCGATCAGGAACGGCTGCAGCATGTCGGGATGCGCGGGAGTATCGGGAGCATTTTTCATAAGCTATTGTAACATAAGTGCGCCTTGCAGGCGAATCAAGAATGCGTGCTCCATATAAGGGCCGCGTCCGCCCGCCATACATGGAAAAAGATTAATTTTTCAATGGTTAATACAAGACGTTTTCTCTCCGTACACTCTGCAAACAGCAAGCGAATGCAAAAAAGGAGAGATTTTCCCTCTATCTTCCCCGTCATTGCTACGCTGGCACTCGCAACGACAGAAGAGGAATTTTATCGGTAAAATACACAATCACCAAAAAAGAAAAATTTTCCTGCTGAATTTTTATCTGTAGTGCAGTAGCGTGCCGCCGTTTTCCCCCTCGCTTTACCGCATAACGGGGCTTCCACGATTCACCTTTTTTCAGGAGTTACCTATGAAACATTGGAATATATCCGCGCTGGCGGCATTTGCTGTCGCTATCCTGCTGGCCATCGCGCCGAACGCCCGCGCCGCTACCTCGGCGGAAGCGTTCGTCAAAAACGCCACCATCGGCAATCTGTTTGAAATCCAGACCAGCCAGCTTGCGCTGGACAAATCCCAGAATGCCGACGTCAAGCAGTTCGCCCAGCGCATGATCGACGATCACGGCAAGGCGCGCAACACGCTCAAAGCCACCGTCTCCACGCAGGATAGCGTGGACCCGCTCGCCACCGCCGAAGTGCTGGACAGCAAGCACCAGAAAGCGCTGGACAAGCTGAAAGCCGCCTCGGCCAAAAACTTTGACAAGGAATATATCAGCGCTCAGAAAGACGCGCATGACGAAGCCGTGTCCCTGTTCAGGAAATACGCCAAAACCGGCGGCAACACCGCTCTCAAGCAATTCGCCGCCAACACCCTGCCCACTCTGGAAGACCACCAGAAGCATGTAAAGCAGCTGAAAGCGAAGTAAGCATTACTAGACGTAAAAAAGCGCTGCGGTGTTGCCGCAGCGCTTTTTTTATGCCTGCTATTAGGTCTTAGTGTCCGGAACCCGGCTTGCCGGTTTTAACCGGTTCACCGTTTTCGCGCAGGCCTTCATTGCGCAGGTCGCGGCCTTTCTGAGCCATGCTTTCATTGCCGAATGCTTCGCCGGTTTCTTCTTCAATGAACCCAGCTCCCTTTTTGATTTCACCTTTAACGGTCATAACATCCTCATACAGTTGGTGGCACAATAGCGTCTTCAGTACGGATCATTTTGCCCCTCCCCGTCTGAAAAAGCGATAGCAAGCGTTATGCGTAACCATAAGCCACGCATCAGCAAGGTTAGTAAGCGCTAACGAAATATTTATACAGTTGATTGTTTTAGCCGTTTGTATCACCTTCCCGTTATCTGAACCGCACGGGAGGCCATATGGCACGAGTCATCAAATGGGGAAGCATTCTTGTCGTCATCCTGCTGGCGCTTGCGCTGGCCGTTCCGTTCATGATCCCGCTGGATCGTTACCGGCATCTGGCGGAAGAACGCGTAAAAGCGTTGACCGGGCGCGACATGGTAATCGGCGGAGCTATATCACCCAGCCTGTGGCCGAACCCCGGCATCCGCCTCGCGCAAGTGTCACTGGCCAACCCGGCGGGATTCACCGAGAAAAATATGGCTGAAATTGGCACGCTCACAGCGGAAGTAGAGCTGATGCCGCTGCTGCACGGCGAAGTGCGCATCCGCCAGTTCATTGCCACGCAGCCGGTAATCCATCTGGAGATCAACAAGCAAGGGAAGTCCAACTGGCAATTTACCCACGCAGCCAGCGCACAGGAAAAACCCGCTGTTCCCGCCGCAGGCACCCCGAAAACCGCCTCGCTGCCGGTTCTGGGGCTGGTGAAAATTGAAAACGGCACGCTCACCTACCGCGACCAGCGCAGCCAGCAAGCCTATAGCGCCGACGGCATCGACCTCACCCTCGCCATGCCCGCCCCCACCGCGCCGCTGGAACTGACCGCCGCCGTGAACTGGAACAAGGAACGCCTGAGCCTGAGCGCCCATATCGACCAGCCCGCCGAGCTCGCCGCCTCCGGCAGCGCCCTGAAGGCGGAGTTGAAAGCCGGCGCGCTGGCCGCCGTCGCCTTCGCTGGCAACGCCTCCCTACAACAGCTGAAAGGCAACATCGATGCATCCAGCAACTCACTGGTGAAACTCGCGCAATGGGCCGGTGCTTCCTTCGACTGGAAGGGCGCCACACCGCTCAGCCTTTCCGTCGAAGGCCCGCTTTCCTGCACCCTGAACCAGTGCGCGCTGACCAATGGCGATATTGCCCTCGACGCCATCAAGGCGCACGGCGATCTCGCATTCACCTCCGGCCCCACCCCGCAGCTGGACGCCACGCTCGCCACCGACCTGCTGGATGCCAATCCCTACCTCCCGGCGGAAAAGCACGCCACACTCACCCTGATCAGCGCCGCCGAGGCTGCGGAATGGAGCAACGAAAAAATCGACCTATCCGCCTTACGCACTCTCAACGCCAACGTGGCGCTCACCATCGGAAAACTGATCTGCCGCAGCCTGAGCGTCAGCCAGCTGGGTGTGAACGCCCGCCTGCAAAATGGCGAGCTGGCCTTGCGCATTCCACATTTTGAAACCTATGGCGGCAGCGGTAGCCTGAACCTCAACGCCACCGCCGCTAACCGACTGGCCGCCGACTTCACGGCGCAACACATGCAGATCGAGCAGCCGCTGAAAGATTTTGCGCAGTTCGACCGCCTCTCTGGCCTCACCGAACTGAAAGGAAGTCTCAGCGCCCAAGGGCCTAGCCAGCGCGCGCTGGTGCAATCGCTCAGCGGCAACGGCAGCATCCGCCTGACCGACGGCGCTATCCGCGGCCTCGACCTTGCCCCACTGGTGCGCAACGCCAGATCTCTCATTACTGGCGCCGACACTTCCGCCCAGAAAACCGATTTCTCCGAGCTGAGCGGCAGCTATACCATCACAAACGGCATCGTCAGCAACTCTGACCTTGCCATGAAAGCCCCCCTCCTGCGCCTGCGCGGCGAGGGCACGGTAGACCTGCCGCAGCAGCTGGTGCATTACCGCCTGCTGCCAAGCCTGGTGGGCACGCTGCAAGGGCAGGGCGGCAAAGACAAGACCGGCCTGGAAGTGCCCATGCGCGTTGAAGGCAGCTTCGACCGCCTCACCTTCACCCCCGACCTGCAAAGTCTTGCCACCGACACCCTGAAAGACCCGGAAAAAATGAAGGAAACCGTAAGGAATTTAAAAGGCGAAGTGAAAAATCTTAAAGATTCGATAAAAGGGCAGGGAAGAATTAATGAGATATTAAAGGGTTTTAGATAGATAGTGGAATATTACAAAATATTCAGGTCCTTATAGAAAATTAAATATGAAGCAATCTCGCTCATACTCACTGATTGTCTATTCACCGGGGTTTACACTGATTGAATTATCAGTGGTTATGGTAATCATCGGTCTGATTATTGGTGGTATCATGGTAGGAAAAGACCTGATTCATTCTGCCGAATTACAAAAATACATATCTCAGACGGAACAATATAAAAGCGCTTATAACGCATTTAAGGTAAAGTATAATTGCATTCCAGGGGATTGTCCTAATGCATATGATTTCTGGGGAGCTGCATGTGGGCCGAACGGATCCAGCGGCACGAATAATCAGCTTCCTGCGGATCCTAATGCCTGCAACGGCAATAACGACGAGATTATCACCTACACCAACGCATCATGGGGTGAACAGTGGAAGATATGGCAGCACTTATCGCTTTCAGGTCTCATATCCGGCAACTACACAGGGTTTCTGCAAGGCGGATATGCAACGCCGGATGTAGTGTTGCCACAAGGCGCGGTGCCCAATAGCGTATATGAATTTATTGAGCCTATATCGCTTTATAGTTGGCGCTATGCAGGATATATACGCGTATCTTCCTTTGATACGACTCAGACAGGCGCTACCGGCTACACAGGGAAAGGTTTTATGAACGCTGCCGATGTCTATGCAATAGATGCCAAGGCGGATGACGGATCCGCATACACAGGTAATATCCGTGTTACAAAAGGAGCTTATCAGGGCATTGCGCAGGGAGGATGCGTGGATAATTGGTATGTTGGCAATACTACGGCTACTTACTCAATGAGCAATACTACAACTTCCTGCTCTCTTTATTTTTTAGTAAAATAATAGCATTCCGCAGAACAACAAATATATTACAGCTGTAGACGAATTTACTCTTCAATCGCCACCGGCTTCCGGTCCGCCCCAATCGCCACGCAAACAAACCGCCCTTCCGTCACTTTCTCCGTCGCCTGCCCGTTCATGCGCTCCACCTGCGCTTCCACGCGCACATGGATGCTGCTGCGGCCCAGCTTTTCCACCTGCGCGTAACACAGCAGGCAATCGCCCACGAACACGGGTTTATGGAACACGATGTCATCAATTGCCACCGTCACCATTTTCTTGCGGGCGAGCTTGCGCGCGTGCAGATAGGCGGCAAGGTCCATCTGGCTGATGATCCAGCCGCCGAACATGTCGCCGTCGGGGTTGGTGTCGCTCGGCATCGCCACCACCTTGATCACCAGTTCCATTGCGCTCATGCCTGTTTCCTCTCCTGAATGACTGCATCGCCCGGCTGCACGTCCTCGCGCAGGATGCGCTCCATCTCGCCCGAAGCCTGCCGCGAAAAACTCACCAGCTCCGGCTCTTTTTCAAAGAAAGCGAACGAGGTATGAAGCGTTTTTTCATCATAATCAAGAAAGCGCTGCGCCTTGATGCGCATTTCCTCCGCAGAAGCCCCCAGCGCCACCATGGCTTCCTGCGCCATGATCAGGGAGGAATCGAACATCTCGCGCCGGGAATAATCCGCGCCCGCCTTGTGCAGCTCATAGGCATGGCGGCGGTTGCGCGCGCGGGCGAGGATTTTAAGATTCGGAAAAAACTGCTTCGCCATCTGCACGATTTCCAGGCATTTATCGGCATCGTCCACCGCTACCACCAGCAGCTTGGCCTTGGCCGCGCCTGCCGCGCGCAGTAAATCCAGCCGGGAGGCATCGCCGAAAAACCCAGCGGTGCCGAACTTGCGCAGCAGCTCAATCTGGTCCGGGTCTTTCTCCAGGATGGTGATCTTCACCCCCTGCGCGCGCAGGAACCGCCCGATGATCTGCCCGAACCGCCCATACCCGGCGATAATTACGGCGCTGCCGTCCGCATGAATCTCATCGTATTCCTGCGGCAACAAGCTCATAAAGCGCGGCACGATGAAGCGCTCATTGAGCAGCATCACAATAGGCGTCAGCGCCATGCTAAGCGCCACGGCAAGCGTCAGGAACGCCGCCTGTTGCTCATTCAGAATGGAAAGCCCTCCGGCATACTGAAACAGTACGAAGGCGAACTCACCTCCCTGCGCCAGCGCGAAGGCAAACAGCATCGCCTGCCCGTCGCGCAGGCCGAACGTATAGCCTAGCCCCGCCAGCAGCGCCGCCTTCACCGCCATCAGCCCCAGCACCGCCAGCAGCAGCGCCGCCGGATGCGCCGCCAGGAGTGCAAAATCCATCCCCATGCCGATGGAGATGAAAAACAGCCCGAGCAGCAGCCCCTTGAACGGCTCGATATCTGCCTCCAGCGTATGCCGGTATTCCGACCCCGCCAGCGCAATCCCCGCCACGAACGCCCCCAGCGCCGGTGATACGCCGATGGAATGCATCAGCAGCGTCACCCCCGTCACCAGCGCCAGCGAGAGCGCAGTGAACACCTCGCGTAAAGAAGTTCGCACCACGAATGGAAACACATAGCGCGAGAGGTAGCGCGCCCCGAAAATAATCGTCCCCGCTACGCCTGCCACCACCAGCGCCCGCGCCCAGCCGGGAAGGCCGGAGAGCAGCGATTCCTCCCCCACGCTCCCCGCCTGTCCCGCCAGCAGCGGCAGGATAATAAGGATAGGAATCACCGCAATGTCCTGAAACAGCAGCACCGCGAAGGACGACTCCCCCGCTTCCGTCTGCAGCAGGCTTTTCTCCTCCAGCATCTGCAGCACCAGCGCCGTGGAGGAAAGCGACAGCGCCATGCCGCATGCCAGCCCCGCCTGCCAGCTTAAGCCCAGCAGCATGCCGATGCCCGTAAACGCCGCGCTGGTTATCATTACCTGCAAGCCGCCCAGTCCCACAATCATCCGCCGCAGCCGCCACAAGGTCGGCGGCTCCAGCTCCAGCCCGATCAGGAACAGCATCATCACCACGCCGAACTCGGCGAACTGCATCACCGCCTGCGGATTCTCGATCAGCCCGAACCCGAACGGCCCAATGAGCACCCCCGCCACCAGATACCCCAGCACCGACCCCAGCCGAAACCTCCCCGCCAGCGGCACCACCACGCAGGCGGCGGCAAGGAAGATGAAAGTGTAGAAGAGAAAGTTATGTTCCATGCGGTTCTCCGGCCAGCCCGATACCGCCATTTATCATGCTGGCATTTTCCTCCGTCATTGCGAGCGCAGCGAAGCAATCCAGCTATCCGCTTGTCGAGGAATGGATTGCTTCGCTGCGCTCGCAATGACGAAAAGCTTCAGTATATCGTCGATTTTTTGTAATGAATCATTCAGCAAATAGCGAATGTAAAATAGCCCCGCAGCCTGTTAGGCCGCTTTACCCTTCACATGCTGCAAAAAGCTCCCCACCAGCTTGCCCAGCTGCTGCGCCGTTTTCTCATCCTTCAGCCGCCCGTTCTCATCGAAGGCCGCATCCGCTTTCGGCAAACCCATGACGGTGGGATAGACATGCGCCCCCAGCACCTCAAACGGCATCCGCGTCTGCCACAGCCCGCGCACACCCCCGAGCGCCCCCGGCGACGCGCCGATCAGCAGCACATGCTTCCCCGCAATCGACACCGGCTTCTCGCGCGAGAGCCAGTCGAGCGTATTCTTCAGCACCCCGGTGATGGAGCCGTTATATTCCGGAGCCGAAATCACCAGCGCATCCGCTGCCTTGATTTTGGCGCTTAACTGTTTCGTTGTCTCGGGAATGCCCGACTGCGTCTCAATATCGCCGTCATAAATCGGCATCGCATAGTCGCGCAAATCGAGGAACTCCCCTTGCGCACCGGCCTCTTTCGCCAGCCGCAGCGCCTCGCGCGCGTATTTCTTGTTATAGGAATCGGCCCGGAGCGAACCGGCGAAAAAAAGCATGTGCATACAAGGCTCTCTGAAGGTGGGAGTGTAAAAGAATAGCGTATTGAGCAACTATATAGGGCTGAGATGCATCAATTTCCAATGGTAGAAATGCTGGCCCCGCACCGCAAGCCTCCGGCCTGCGCGCATAAGGCGCATTACCCACAAAAAAAGCGGCCCGAAGGCCGCTTTTTTCCTCGCTGCTTGCGCAGTGAATGCTAGCGCTTATCGCCGGTCGAAGAATTCTTCTGCTCGGACGCGCCGCCGGATACGGACGACTTGTTATCTTCCGGCTTCTTGCCAACGCTCGAAGTGGCATTATCACTGGGCTTCTGGGGAGTATTTTGCATAAAAATCTTTCTGATGATTCCAAAGGATTTTGGAATTGATAAGAGAGTAGGTGGCGGAGTATCTTTTTACTATACGGGGTTGGGTTTGAAGTTTGATTCAAAATATTTGCAGTAAAAAACCTTATTTTCTAATTATACAGTTTGTATAGTTTGCTTGACCGGATATATACAAAGTGGCATATTTGTATAGTTTCAGATATATAAGTAAAAAATAATGAAAATAGAGATAGGCGTTAATAGAAAACAAAAAGAAGGGTTTAGCGCTTTTTTGCCTTATCCGTTCCCTCCCCGGGAAGGCTTTGCCTTTGATGGTGCTATCCTTAAAAAAAACGATCAGGCGACCCGTCTTTTAGGCAAGCTGGATGGTATTACTAAACTTCTGCCTGATGCAAATTACTTTATACTGATGTATCTCCGAAAAGATGCCGCCTCGTCTAGCCAAATTGAAGGCACACAGGCGACCATGATAGATGCCATCGAAGCTGATGCTCATGTAAGCGCTTCTTTACCAAAAGATGTAGATGATATTCTACACTATATTAGCGCGTTGAATTATGGCATGAAACGCGTAACGGAAGATGAATTTCCAGTATCGTTGCGCTTTATTCGTGAATTGCATAAGGTACTTATGGATTCGGCCCGCGCAACACACTTCTCTAACCCAGGCGAATTCCGTACTAGCCAAAACTGGATTGGCGGCACGCGTCCGGACAATGCACGCTTTGTACCTCCGCCCGTACAGGAAATGCATAAGGCACTCGATGATTTAGAGCGCTTTATCCATGCCAATGACTCTACGCTTACGCTGATTAAGGCCGCACTGGTGCATTCACAGTTTGAAACCATTCACCCCTTTCTGGATGGAAATGGGAGAACCGGACGCATGCTCATCACCTTTTACTTATGGAAAGAAGGGTTTTTAGAAAAGCCCGTTCTCTTTCTCTCTTCTTTTTTTAGAAAGCACCAAGAACTTTATTATGAAAGGTTAGGCGGCTATCATAATGGACGGGTTTCCGAATGGGTAGAATTCTTTCTTGATGGAGTTATAGAAATTGCCAATGAAGCAATTGATACGGTAGGCAAGATTACGTTGCTGCGCGAACAGGATATGACTAAAGTGCAAATGTTAGGAAAGCGCGCTTCAGAAAGCGCTATGGTGGTGTTGCCAAAATTATATGCTCAACCCATTGTGAACGTGCCACTGGTACAGAGTTGGACGGGCTTTACTTACGCGGGCGCACAAACAGTTATCAATCGATTTATTGATATGGATATTCTTATACTTAGGGACGGCGAAAAAAAATACGGCCAGTCTTATATTTATAAAACGTATATAGATATTTTTGCTGAATAAAATACATAAGAGAATTCTGGCGGAGAGGGGGGGATTCGAACCCCCGAGACGGTTACCCGTCTAACGGTTTTCGAGACCGCCGCATTCGACCACTCTGCCACCTCTCCGCATGCGGACCCGCGCCACCATAATGGCTGAACCGGCAAAATCAACCGAAACTACGCCCAAAACTGCCTGCTTCCCCGGTTTCGCCTTTACTTTCCGCCGCCTTACCCCTTATACAGGGGCAAAACCCCGGGAAATCATCGCCTATGCCGCACCTGCTGGTCGTCACCGCCCATTTTTATGAAGACATCGCCGCCGCCCTCTCCAAGGGCGCGGTGAAAGCGCTCTACGACGCCGGGGCGACGCATGAGGAAGTGCGCGTGCCGGGCGCGCTGGAGATTGTCCCCGCCATCCGCTATGCGCTGGAATCCAAAAAATTCGACGGCTTCGTGGCGCTTGGCTGTGTAATGCGCGGCGAAACCACGCATTATGAAACCGTATGCGAGGAAAGTGCGCGGGGCCTTACCTGGCTGGGAGTGGAGTTCAAGGCCGCCATCGGCAACGGCATCCTCACCGTGGAAAACGAAGGCCAGGCATGGGAACGCGCCGATCCGCAGCAGAAAAACAAGGGCGCAGCGGCTGCCGAAGCGGCGCTGGCATTGATTACGCTGAAACAGCGTTTCGGGTTGCCACGCGGATGAACGCCCCCAACCGCAACGCATCACTGGTCGCCAAAAGCAATGCCCGCCTTGCCGCGGCGCAATTGCTCTACCGCATTGCGGTTACTGGCGAGGCGCTAAAGCCGGAAAAGCTCGCCGCCGATTACGCCGACTATCTGGAAGACCACAAATCCGACCCCAAGGAAGCCGCCCTGCCGCAGGTGCCGCCTAATAAAGCCATGCTGCGCAAGCTGCTGGAAGGCATCGCCGCCCACGGGCAGGCGCTGGATGATGTGGTAAACGCCCATCTCGATACCGACTGGAAGCGCGAGCGCATGAGCCCGCTGCTGCTGGCGGTGCTGAAGCTTGGCGCGTATGAGCTGGACGCCAGCCGTAATCTCGCCACCCCGGTGCTGGTGGATGAATACACCGCCCTCGCGCGTCGCTTCTTCGATGAGCAGGAAGTCAGCTTCGTCCATGCCGCCTTGCAGAGGATCGCGCTGAAACTGCGCGCTTAGCATGGATGAATTCGCGCTGATTGCCCGCTATCTGCGCCCGCTGGCGGCCCCGGAAGGACTGGATTTGCGCGACGACGCCGCCTTCCTCACCATTCCCCCCGGCCAGCAGCTGGTTGTCACCAAAGACGCCATCGTGCAGGGCGTGCATTTCATCGGCGACGAGCCGCCCGCACTGATCGCCCGCAAGCTGCTGCGCGTGAATCTCTCCGACCTCGCCGCCAAGGGCGCGAAGCCCTACCGCTACTTTCTGGCGCTTATGTTGCCCCCTGCCTGTGATGAAACCTGGATCGCCGGTTTCTGTGCGGGCCTGCGCGAAGACCAGGCAGAATACGGTATTACCCTCGCCGGCGGCGACACCACCGCTACGCCGGAGCCGCTTACCCTGTCCCTCACCGCGCTAGGGCTGGTGCCGCACGGGCAGGGGCTCAGGCGCAGCGGCGCGCAAGCGGGCGACGACATTTGGGTTTCCGGCACGCTTGGCGACGGAGCATTTGGCCTGAAAGCCCGGCGCGGCGAGCTGGAGGGTGTTCTTCCATCCGAAGCCGTGAGATACCTAGCTGAATGCTACCTGCTGCCCCGCCCCCGGCTGGCCCTTGGGCAGGCCCTGCGCGGGCTGGCCACCGCCTGTATGGATATTTCCGACGG
>CAYPEF010000048.1:0-15782 GCA_964409675.1 uncultured Rickettsiales bacterium
ACCGGGAATAAATCCTTGGTGGCCAGCGGCGTGCGGCAATGGCCGCAGTAGGGCTTGTCCGATAATACGCCGCGATTACGCGGCAGCCGGTGCACCAGGCTGCAGGCGTAATTGCCGGCGGCAAACCCCAGCGCCACCGTCCATATAATGCCCGCCAGTATCAGATCAAGCGATAGATGCGCGACTCCCTGAAACAGCATAAAATCCCTGATTTTGTTTTTATGCCATAGCATACAGGGATTAACCGGCGGATAAAAGCGGGAATATGGCGCTAATTTGTGACTTTGGCTTGGGGGTTGAGCAGCTGGTCGAGGTAGCGGCCCTGGAACAGGGAAATGCCGAGCGCACGGCCATATTCCACCGCCTCTCGCGTATCGCAGCGGCAGAGGATGATGCGGTTGGCGCCGCATTTCTTCACGGCGTCTTTCAACTGGCGATTTTCCTGCTTGTTGATGTCGGCGGCGAAATCGGCGTTCCATTGCAGCTTCACCAGATCCACCCCGATGCGCTCGCGGTCGATCTGCAAAAAGCCGATGTCGGTCAGCCCGTCCAGGCAGACGCGGTAGCCGGATTTCTGCGCCTGCGCGCAGGCGAAGATGAACGCCGCCGTATCGGCGAACAGATCCACCGCGTGAATCTCGAACACCACCGCCACTTTCAGGTTCGCCGGCAATGCGGCGTCGAACATGCTGAACGCGTCGGAGAGCAGCGTCTCCACATTCACGTTGATGCTGAGCGGCTGCGCCAGGTGCTTCGGCGCATCGGAGCCGATCATCTCCAGCACTTTCCGGTCCAGCAGTTGCGTGAGGTATTTGAACAGCCATTTATTGCTTAAGAAATCCACGTCCGATTTCAGCAGTTCGCGCAGATGCGGCATGTGGATGTAGAGCTCATCGAACACGCGCTGCCCCTGCCCGGCGGCGTTGAAGGCACAGATGGCCTGACGGCGCACGGCGCGGCTGAGATCGAGCGCTGCCAGATCACGCTCGAACCCGGCCAGGCGCTGCGCACTGAAATGCGGCGCTGCCGGCATGGCGGGCATTGAAGCGGCCGGTGCCGGCGCGTCCAGCATGATCATGTTGGAGGCCGGGGTGCTGGCTGCCGGTGCGGCGGCGCGCTGCGGGCGCAGATGCGCGGTCATGCGACGGGTGAACAGCTGAATGCAGGAGCGGATATCGGTTTCCAGATTGTAGCTGGCGCAGAACTGCTCATTCTCGCTGCCATCGGCGCCGTAGGCCAGCGGGTCATCCATGTAGAGGTAGCGCAGCTGGAAGATCAGCTTGTTGCGCAACTGGTGCGAGATGTCGCGACAAAGCACGGCGATGCAGCCGTCCGTGCAGACATAGATGCCGCCTTCCGCCGAGCGTAGCAGATCGTTGATCATGTTCACGGCGATGCGCACCTGGTATTCGCTTTTATATTCCTCCAGCAGCTCGGAAAGATGGAACAGAATCAGGTGCCAGCCGTCGGGCCGGTCGCTCAGTTCGTTCAGCATTTCCACCAGGCGCGCTTCCGCGCCGCGCATTACGGTCTGCATAATGGGAAATCCTTTGTTGCATGTGCGTCAGGTGATGTAGCGCAAAACCTGTGCCAAGTAAAACAGTTCGACGCGCGCAGGCGCTATTCGAACATGGAGCGCTCAAGGATCAGGCGTCCCATCACCTCCTCGCGGATGATGCGCACCGGAGCGGCGATGCCGGACTGCTTCACCGCCTCGTCGGCATTGTTGGCGGTGACAGGGACGAAATCTTTATCGGTACTGTACACAAGGTAGCGCGTGGCGGCCCCTTCGGGCGTCAGGGCCTTGATGCAGAAGGGCATCGGAGCGAATTCATCCCGCTGGTTCGGCTCAAGCATGCCATGACCTCAGCAGAATTTCCAGCGCATGCAGCCAAGCACGTAATTGACGCCCTTGTCATCGCCCAGCGGCAGCAGGGCGCAGCGGTAACGCACTTCCAGGTTGCGCCGGTTGACGAACACGGAATCGTCAATCACCGGCTGCGCTGTGTTCACCACTTGGTGGATGGAATCCAGCATCGAGCTTAGTTGCGGCGCGTCATGATCTTCTGGCGACATACCGGTCATATCCACGCCGTACGCCGCCAGCAATTGCTGGCCAACATATTCGAATTGCAGCCCTTCGCTGCCCGGCTGGTCGATCAGCGTGACCAAGAAGCAGCAGTCCCAGATGGCATCGATGGCATCCGGGTCCACCTCGTCCTCGCTCGGGTAAGGGCGCAGGCCCTTGAGATTGTTCCAGTAGCGCAGCAGCTGTTCATGCGCGCGCTTGCTTTCCGGGGTGTCGAGAGAGAGGCTTGGGCTTAGAGTCGTGGTCATAGGAGAATCGACGCTGGGAGGTTGCATGGCGTCATCTCACCCTAGCATATCAGCTGACGATGTTCAGCAGATTTTTCATCATGTCGTCCGCCGACTTGATGGTTTTCAGGTTCGCCTTGAAATCATAGGTGGCGATTTTCATGCTCACCATTTCGCCTTCCAGGCTGACGTTGGGCATCTGGGTGATGCCGTTTTCGTCGGCGCCCGCGTCGTTCGGCGCATAGACCGGGTTGGTGGAGGGATCGAGCGTTTCAATGCCGGTTTTTACACCACCCTCGGCGAAGCTGGTCTGAACCACTTTCTGCGGCGAATAGGCGTCGCTCACGCGCTCGCCGTTTTCGGTGCGGCCGGTACTGTTGATATTGGCGATGTTATTGGCGCTGACCGACAGGCGCTTCTCAGCGGCGTTCAGGCCCGATAAGGCAACATTCATGGCGGGTATCATGCGGTTCTCCCTTACGTCTTCTTACTTAATTGTAGGGATAAATAATTAATTTCTAGTAAACATTGCGCAGGATGCAATAGTTTGCTCGCAAATATTCGCAATGTTTTTCCGTGAGTTACCGCTCACTTCCAGCGGGGCGTGATAGGTTAATACCACTTCTATCGCCTGCAGGGCCAGTAATTCGCGCAGGTGCGGCAGCAGGTCCATGTCGCCGTACCACGCCAGCAGCGGCTGGCGGATGGTATCGAGCGGCAGGCCGTGCATGCGCCGGTAGCGGATGGTGGCCGGTTGGATGGCAAGCGGTGGATTAAATACCTCCCGCTCGGCGAGCATGAAGTAGGAGGAGCGGAACGGCAGCACGCGCTTGCCGTCGCTGGTGGTGCCTTCGGGAAACAGCGCCACCACGTTTCCCGCCTCCAGCGCGCGCCGGAGCGCATCCACATTCTCGCCGGTTCTACTCACCCGCCGGTCAATGAAGACGCAGCCGGTCATGCGGCAGATCGCGCCGATGGCGGGCCAGTTGGCAACATCCGCTTTCGGCGCGAAATGCACCCGCGCCGCCGCGCCCAGCACAATGATATCGAGATAGGAGCTATGGTTGGTCACCAGCAGCAAGGGGCGTTGCGCGGATAATTCACCCTCGATGCGGATGCGGATATCGAGGATACGCGCGAGCCCCCGATAACAGCACTGCACCAGCGCTTCCTGCGATGCAGGCGATGCGCGCAGCAGCCGCATGCATTGCAGAACCAGTGCGCAAGCCCCGATCCAGAGGATAATCAGCACCGCTTTAACGGTCACTTTCATGCGGCTTAAGGCTTCTCGCGCGGGAGCAGGCCGTCTTTCACGTCGGGCGCGGCGTAGCGCTGGGCGTAACGCGCCGTCACCAGCTCGGTGCGCACGATAATGCCGACATCGGTGGTGTTATATTCACTATCAATCACCGCGCCGTCGCCGATATAGCCGCCGAGGCGTAAATACCCCTTGATCAGGGCAGGCAGCAGCGAAAACGCTTCGCGCGCGTCGATGGCGTCTTTTTCCATCAGGTTCATCTCCACGTAACGTTCCGGCAGCGCGCGCATGCGGAATTCCGGCGGGGCCAGGTGGTAATGCCAGAGATAGCTGAGCGCCAGCCGGTGCTGCTTCGGGTCGGCACCGTACAGGCTGCCGCAGCCGAACATCAGCGCAATGCGGTGGCGCTCCACATAGGCGGCAATGCCGCGCCAGAGCAGTTGCATCACCGCGCGGTTTCGGTAATCGGGATGCACACAGGAGCGGCCCAGCTCCAGAATGCTCTCGCATGAGCGCACAATCGGGCTGATGTCGAATTCGCTTTCGGTGTAAAAATGCCCGATCCTCTGCATCGGCGCGCGCCGCAGCAGCCGGTAGGTGCCGACCACGCGCGGCCCGTCCGGCGCGGCATGCTCCATCACCAGCAAATGGTCGCACGCCGGGTCGAATTCATCGAAATCGCGCTTCTGCGCCAGCATGGCCGAACTCGGGTGCGCGCCGATTTCCTCCACGAACACCTGATAGCGCAAGGCCTGCGCCTTGCGGATTTCCTGCACTGAACCGGCGAGCTTCACCGACAGGCTACCGGCGCTGATGCCGCTTAACGGGTCGTCGGCGGGGGCGCAGAGCGCATAGGCCCCGGCATCTTCGCAGGCTTCCGTGACGGCTGGATTCATAGAATCTACGCCTTGCTTTTCTGCTTATTCGCGCCCAGGGGCACGGCATACAGCTCCAGCCGGTGATCGACCAGCTTATAGCCCAGTTGCTCGGCCACACGCTTTTGCAATTCCTCAATCGCTTCATTGCTGAACTCGATCACCTTGCCGGATTTAAGGTCGATCAGATGGTCGTGGTGGTCCTCGGTCGCTTCTTCATAGCGGGAGCGTCCGTCGCCAAAATCATGGCGCTGGGTGATGCCGGCTTCTTCGAACAGCTTCAGCGTGCGGTAAACGGTAGCGATGCTGATCTTGGGGTCCACTTCCACGGCGCGGTGGTAGAGCAGCTCCACATCCGGATGATCAATGGATTCCGACAGCACGCGCGCGATCACCCGCCGCTGCCCGGTCATTTTCAGCCCTTTTTCCAGGCATTTTGCTTCAATGCGCGAAGGCATGCGCGGCCTCCCTTACCCTGCGGAAACGATGAATGAGGTTAATCGGCGACACTCTACACGGAAAAACACGGCAGGCAAGCGTTGCCTGCGAGAACAGTTAACGCCCGCCGGTGCGCCCGGCAGTGCGCGGCGCACCGCCATGGCGGCCACCATGCCGTCCCGCTGCGTGCCGCCCTGCCGCATGCTTGCCGTGGCGGTGCTTGCCGCCCTTGAAGCCAAGCATGGTGGTAAAGAATACCCAGAGCGGGCGCAGGTAATTCTTCTGCCCTGGGGTGCCCGAGCCCCAGATTTTATAACCGCGTGACGATCCCCAGGAATTGCCGCCGATGCCGCCCCAGACGTTGCTGGAACTGCCGCCCCAGACGTTATCGGCCATGCCACCCCAGACGTTTTCCGCAAACGTGCCGTGAATATTACCGCTGGCCACACCCCAAGCATTAACGGTGGCACCGCCGCCGCGGTGCTGCTCTTCCTGCTGACCAAACTGGTTGGTACGATTCCCGTACACATCCGCCTCATATTGGCTGGCAGGACCGTAAACGCCGCCCTGCTGATAAAGATTACCGCCATGCAGGCTGACGGCGGTCAGGTCGCCGCCGGTACTGTAAACGCCGCCTTGGGCAATTGCCGCATCGAGGGCCTGCTGTTCCAGCATCTGCTGCTGCATCTGCATCTGCTTCAGCTTGATGAAATAGGGGCTGTATTTTTTTATGTTGTCTCCCAGCAACATGTTGGACAGGCCGGACTTCGGCTTGTAGCGCCCGAGCGTCATGCCTCCCATGGTGCGAATAGCGCCTTTTTTCTTGCCATCCACCTTCAGCACTAGGTTATTAGCCACGTCATATACGCGGCCTTTTTCATCAATGCGCCCAGCATCACCCAGCATGCGCGGCTTGATAATGACCATCTGGCGCAGCTCTTTTTCTTCCTTGGCGGCTTTTTTCATTGCCATCTGCTTCAGTGCTTCCTGCGCCTTTTTCGACATTACGCGCGAGGAGCGCAAGGACACCTGCTGCTGGTGCTCCTCCATTTTTTTCTTCATGATGCGCTTGTAACGGTCGGCGGAAGTCATCGGCAGTTTGCCGCCGCGCATGATTTCCATGCGCTTCAGCTTCGCTGCCTCGCTCAATTTGCCATTTCCGCTACTGTAGCGGGATCCGGAAAAACCTCTGCTCATAAGAGTTAATATACACCATTTCCCGGTTGAGCGGTACCAAAAGTTTCAGTACAGTGGGCAGCATCATGAAGCGATTATCTTATTTCATCTTTTTCCTCTCCTGCATGCTTATCAGCGGCTTATACGCCACCGGAGGCCTGCGCGCCGAACCGGATACACCCTCATTCCGAAGCGGGACCATTACGCTGCAGACCGCCAAAGCGGAAAAAACCTTGCGCGTCGATTTTGCCGAAACGCCGCCCCAATGGCAACATGGGCTGATGTACCGTACGAAGCTGGAGGGCATCGACGGCATGCTGTTCATCTTCCCCGCGCCGCGCCGCATCTCGATGTGGATGAAAAATACGCCACTGGCGCTGGATATGGTATTTATCGGCGCAGACGGTGCAATTGTCGATATTATCCCCGATACGGTGCCGTATTCGGAAACCGTCCTCACCCCTAAACAGCCCGCCAAGGAAGTGCTGGAGCTTGCCGCCGGGCGTACGAAGGAGCTGGGCATCGCCATAGGAGATCGTATCCGCCATGCTGCGCCTTAGACACTGCTTCCTTATCTTGCTAATGCTCTGCGCTGGCCTGCCGACTACCGCCGCGATTGCCGAAGAAGCGCCGCTTGCCTACCAGCGCGGCGCATTGCGCATCCTCCGGCAGGCGGATACCGACAGCGGCATGATGCCCTGGCAGCAGGAAGCGAGCGGTCCGGCATTTCAGGTGGAAATCCGCAGCGCCGAGCAGCTTAAAAGCCCGGGCTGGTTTAATTTAAGCGAATACGGCGAGCAGAACGGCCTGCTGCTCGCACTGGCCAAACCGGGGCAGATCAGCATCGCGCCGGTGAACCAGTTCGCGCCGGTGGACATTTTCCTGATCAACGAATATGGCGAAATTGAGCAGATCATGCCCAACCTCGTGCTGGCCGATTTATCCTCGGCGCAGATCTCCGATATGCCGGTGCTGGCGGCGCTTTATACCAAAGGCGGCACTGCCGAACGCCTGGGCATCCAGCCCGGTGACCGTACCTTGCATCCTATGTTCAAAAAACGCCCCGTGGTGCTGCGCAACACCAAATCTGCCAATGCACCGAAAGCGCAAGCCACGCCGAAACTCCCCGAGGTGGCCATTACCCCCAAGGACAATCAGCGCAAACCAGATGCTAATACCACCAATACCAATGCGAAAAGCAGCGCCAAGTACCCGGTACAGATCGATCACCCGAAACCGGAACAGAATGACGAGCTGATCGATAAAATTCTGCGCCAGAATGGAGAAATCCCGTAGATCGCTAGGCTTTAGACACAAAATCCGCCAGCACCTTCTTGCGCCCTGCCTTATCAAAGCTAATATCCAGGTGATCGCCCTGCGCGGATTCCACGCGGCCATAGCCGAATTTCTGGTGGAAGACACGGCTTCCCTTGCCGATGCCAGCGGGCGCGGCGCTGGCGCCGGTGGCCATGTTCAGCACGTTGGCGATTTCGCTGCGCCAGTCCATGCGCACCTTCTGGCTGGACTGCGCGCCGCCGCCCACCCGCTCAAGGCTATCTTCCGGCAGTTCGCTTAAGAAACGTGAGGGAATGCTCGACTGCCACTGGTTATAAATGCGCCGGTTGGCGGCATGGCTGATGAGCAGCCGCTTACGCGCGCGGGTGATGCCGACATAGGCAAGCCGGCGTTCCTCCTCCAGTCCTTTCACGCCGGATTCATCAATGGCACGCTGGTGGGGGAACAGCCCCTCCTCCCAGCCGGGCAGGAACACGGCGTCGAATTCCAGCCCCTTGGCGGCATGCAGCGTCATAAGACTTACCATGTCAGCCTGCGCATCTTCCTGCCGGTCGGTCACCAGCCCCACATGCTCCAGGAAAGAAGGCAGCGACTCGAACTCACCGAGCGCGCGCGTCAATTCCCGCAAATTTTCCAACCGGCCTGCGGCTTCGGGGGATTTGTCCTGTTTCCACATCTGCCGGTAGCCGCTTTCTTCCAGCATCAACTCGGTCACTTCGGCGAGCGTCTGCACCTTCAGCACCTCTCGCCAGCGCTGGAAGGCGGACATGAGCGTATCCAGCGCCTGCGCGAGCTTGCCTTTGAACGCGCCGGTGGAAAGCAGATGGTCGGTGGCGCGGGTGAGCGGCATATTAAGCCCGCGCGCGGTGCTGTGAATCTGGCTGAGCGTTGCCTGCCCGATACCGCGCTTTGGGGTGTTGATGATGCGCTCAAACGCCAGATCATCGCCCGGTGAATGAATCACGCGCAAATATGCCACCGCATCGCGGATTTCAGCGCGCTCATAGAAGCGCAGGCCGCCGATGACGCGGTAGGGAATCGCCATGTTCAGGAAGCGCTCCTCAAACGCACGCGTCTGGAACCCGGCGCGCACAAGAATAGCGATCTGGTTCAGCGCGAAGCCGGAGCGTTGCAAATCTTCCGTTTCTTCACCCACCAGCCGCGCTTCCTCGCCGTCATCCCATACCGACTTGATGCGGATTTTCTCGCCTTCGTTCACCGGCGTCCACAGTGTTTTGCCGAGGCGGCCCTTGTTATGCGCAATCAACGCGCTGGCAGCAGCGAGGATATGCGGCGTGGAGCGGTAATTGCATTCCAGCCGGATAATGGCAGCCCCTGGGAAGTCTTTCTCAAAGCGCAGGATATTGCCCACTTCCGCACCGCGCCAGCTATAGATGGACTGGTCGTCATCGCCTACGCAGCAGATGTTTTTATGACCGATGGCCAGCAGCCGCAGCCACAGATATTGCGCCACGTTGGTGTCCTGATATTCGTCCACGAGGATATATTTGAAGCGCGAGGCAAAATCCTGCAGCACGTTCGGGTGATCGGTGAAGATGGTGAGCATATGCAGCAGCAGATCGCCGAAATCTACCGCGTCCACCTGTTTCAGTCGCTCCTGATAGGCTTTATAAATCTCCACGCCCCGCCCGCCCAGCTGCTGGCGGTCTACAGGCGCGGTGATTTTCTGCGGCACCAGCCCCTGATCTTTCCAGCTCTGGATGATGGCATGCGCGAGCTTGGGCGGCATCGCCTTATCGTCGATGCCCTTTTCCTGCAAAATGGTTTTCACCAGCCGTAGCTGGTCGTCGTCGCTGAGAATGGTAAAGCTGGAGGTCAGCCCCACCAGCGGCGCATGGCGGCGCAGCATTTTGGAGGCTACCGAGTGGAACGTACCCATCCAGTTGAGCAGATTGCGCGGCGGGCCTGCCGATGGCTCCTGCGGCGCAGTCCCAAGCAAATGGTTGATGCGCTCGCTCATTTCGCGCGCGGCCTTATTGGTAAACGTCACCGCCAGTATCTCGCCGGGGAAGGCGCGCTTGCTTAATAGGATATGCGCGATGCGCGTGGTCAGCACGCGCGTCTTGCCGGTGCCCGCCCCCGCCAGCACCAGCACCGGGCCTTCGGTGGTCTCGACGGCACGGCGCTGTTCGTCGTTCAGGGAGGACAGCAGGGAGGAATCGGAAAGCGGAGCGACAGGCATGGTCATGTTCATCATCGGGGCATCATAATGTATCATGGTTAAGCTGTATAGCCCCTCTCGATCTACTCCCTCCCTCTTGCAGGCGGCGTTGTTGCATGGCTCCTAATTATTTGTCATACCGGCGCAGGCTGGAATCTTATGTTTCCATGCATTGCAATAGGAGAAAGAAGTACCGGCCTGCGCCGGTATGACGGTTTTTCAATGGATTGCTGAGCCATATAACAACGCTCTGATATACTACGGAACCCACGGCCTTTTTCCTCGCAGTAGCGCCACATCTTCGGTGCGAATCTTGCCATCGCGCAAATAGAGCGCATAGCTGCCGTATTTTTCCAGTCGGTAGCGGTCGATGCGTAACGGAGTGCGTGCGCATTCGTCGCGCCGCAGCCAGAACAGCGCGATCACCGCATCCACCTGTGAAGATTCCGCTTCCGCGCAAGCCACCTTGGCGCTGCGCCAGTGGGTGATCAGCATGATATGCTTTCCTCGCGCGCGGTAATGGCAGACATCATCTTCGCACGCGGCCTGCACGGCTCCGGTAAGCGGCAGTTTTTCTGTTTTCTCCTGCGCCAGATGCGTCAGCCAGGCGCGCGTGGTGAAGCTGCGCTCAGTGCCTTTCAGCATGGCATATTGCCCGTTTTCGCCCCGCGCGATCACGCGTTGCAAATCATCGGCCACCAGCATATCGGGGGGTATATGCAGCAAGCTACAGGAAAGCCCGATCAGCAGCAGGGGAAGGCCCAGCAGATGCATGCGCGTGCGCCAGAGCGTCAGCCACAGCATGCCCAACACGCAAAGCAAAAGCCCCGCCTTGCCCATCGACGGCACCAGCACCGATGCATAGGGCAACCGCGCGATTACTTCCGCGCAGGCGAGCATCAGGCGGATGCCGGTTTCCATCACCCAGAACCCCGCCCCTTCCAGCCCCAACGGCCAGAGCAGGAATGTCAGCACCACGCCGGGCATGATCCAGAACGCCGTCAGCGGTTCCACCAGCAGGTTGGAAACCACGCCCCACCATTGCAGGCGGCTGAAATGATAGATCACCAGCGGCGCGGTGGCGAGCGTGGCGGCCAGCGAGGTGAGCATCACCGCCAGCACGTAAAATGCGCAGCGCCTGAAGATACTGCCAGAGCGTCCGCGCCATGCGCCCGCGCCGCGCTCATAGAGCGCAACAATGGCGAGCGTGGCGGCGAACGACATCTGGAAACTTGCGCCCACCAACGCGTCCGGCTTGAAGAGAAGCAGGAACGTCCCCGCCCACGCCAGCGTATAGATGCTGATGCCCTTGCGGTCGAACAGCACCGCCAGGAATACGAACGCGACCATGATGAAAGAGCGCTGCGCCGGCACCGGTGCTCCCGCCATCAACAAATAAAACAGCGCTGATAGCAGCGCCACCACCGCCGCGATCTTTTTCACCGGCAGGCGCAGCGCCAGCCCCATATGCAGCGAAAGCAAAAGCCGCACGGCAAAAAACACGATGCCCGACGCCAGCGCCAGGTGCAGACCGGAGATGGAGAGAATATGGTAGAGCCCGGAATCGCGCATCACCTCGTTCACCTCCTCGGGCACGGCGTTCTGCTCGCCCACGGTCAGCGCCGCTGCCACCGCGCCCGCCGGGGCCTGCATCCGCGCCAGCATCTGCGAGGCCATGCTGAGCCGCCATTGCGTCAGCGCCTCCTGCCAACTACGCTTGGGCGCGGCTTCGGTTACGTCTATGGCGGAGGTGGCATAGCCGGTGGCCCCGTAACCTTCAAAAAACAGCGACTGTGCGAAATCATATGCGCCCGGGGCTACCGGGGCCGGAAGCGGGTAGAGCGTGGCCGTAAGTGCCACCCGGTCGCCGATGCGCAAGGCAGGATCATGTTTGCGCAGCGCAATGCGGATGCGCCCGGGCGTGCGCTCCGGCGCAATATCCTCGATAACCGGCGCGTCAAGGCTCAGGCGGGATTTTCCGCCGTCCTGCATATCGATGAAATCAATTTTGCCACTAACATGGCGGAACTTGATTTCCTCCTGCAATAGCGGCGCCTGCATGCTGTGCGTGCGCAGCTGGGCCGCGGCAAACCCAAGCGCCACCAGCGCCGCCGCCAGCGCCAGCGGCCAGACGGGTTTGCGCCTGAGCGCCACGGCAAGCGCCGAGCAGAGCAGGAACGCCGCCGGCCCCACGCTCGGGCGCGGCTCCCGCAACAACCCGAAATACCAGCCGATTCCCACCCCGATCAGCACGGGCGCCCACAGGATCAGCCGGGTGCGCTCATGGGAGAGGATAGAGTTCAGAAAGCGGACGAGAGGAAACGTAAGCGCCATGCGGGCCCTTCCATGGTTCCCCGTTATATTGCTTATTTTTTACAACTATGCCATATCCACTGAAGCTTGAACCCCAACCTTTGAACGCTTTACACCATGTCCGTCATCACCCGTTTCGCCCCCTCGCCTACCGGTTATCTCCATATCGGCGGCGCGCGCACGGCGCTGTTTAATTACCTGTTCGCCAAACATCATGGCGGAAAATTTTATTTGCGCATCGAAGACACCGACCGCGCCCGCTCCACGCAACCGGCGGTGGAAGCCATCATCGACGGCCTGCAATGGCTGGGGCTGCACTGGGACGGCGAGGTGGTGCACCAGTTCGCCCGCAGCAATCGCCACGCCGAAGTAGCGCGTGAATTGGTAGAACGCGGCGCGGCCTATTATTGCTACATGACGCCGCAGGAAATCGAGGCCGAGCGCGAGAAGGCCAAGGCGGAGAAAAAAATCTGGCGCTACGATAATCGCTGGCGCGACCGTCCGGCCTCCGACGCGCCGAAGGATATTCCGCCCGCCATCCGCATCAAGGCCCCGCTGGAAGGCGAAATCACCATCGAAGACGCCGTGCAGGGAAGCGTGACCGTTCCCTGCAAGGAACTCGACGACATGGTGCTACTGCGCGCCGACGGCACGCCAACCTACATGCTCGCCGTGGTGGTGGACGACCATGACATGCACATCACCCACGTGGTGCGCGGTGATGACCATTTCACCAACAGCTTCCGCCAGACGCTGATCTACCGCGCCATGGGGTGGGACACGCCGCAATTCGCCCACATACCCCTCATCCACGGCCCCGACGGTGCTAAACTCTCTAAGCGCCACGGCGCGCTTGGCGTCGATGCCTACCGCGACATGGGTTATCTGCCGGAGGCGCTCCGCAATTACCTGCTGCGCCTGGGATGGTCGCACGGCGACGATGAAATCATCTCCGACGCGCAGGCCGCTGAGTGGTTCAACCTGGAAAGCATCGGCAAATCCCCCTCCCGCTTCGACTTCGCCAAGCTGGAGAATTTGAACGGGCATTATCTGCGCGAAGCGGACGATGCGCGACTGGTGGAACTGATCTGGCCGCGCCTTTTCTCCCCCTCTACCTCTCAGGGAGAGGGCCGGGGTGAGGGTTCTCTCACTCTCAATAATGCCGGTAAGGATGCAACCAACCCTCACCCTATCCCTCTCCCTGAAAGGGAGAGGGAATATAACCGCCTGCTGCGCGGCATGGCTGGGCTGAAGGCCCGTGCCAAGACGCTGGTGGAGCTAACCGAAAATGCCCGTTTTTACGTAGAATCCACCATCACCCCGGATGAAAAAGCAAAGGAAGCGCTCGCCAAGAGTAGTGACATTCTTTCTGCCTTATTGCCGCAACTGCAAGCACTCTCAGACTGGACACAACCTGCTATCGAAGCAATTGCAAGGGCTTATGCCGAATCCAGCAGCCAGAAGCTGGGGAATGTAGCTCAGCCTTTGCGCGCCGCGCTGACCGGAAAAACCATATCTCCCAGTGTATTTGAGGTGATGGAAGTGCTGGGGAAGGAAGAGAGCCTTCAACGCTTGCAGATCAATCAACAATAATGCTATATATTAATTAGTATAAATACACAGGCATACTGATATGGCAAAAGATTTTAGAAAAGCAGTTCAAAGACAGCTGGAGAAAATGGGGTTAGATTCTCATCAAGCACGCAGTGGAATGCGTGATAGGGGAATTATAAACAACAAAGATATATCAACGCCGCCACGCCCTCAATCTGAGCAGGATATTGTTATTGAATTAAGCCGCACATTAAGAGGCGAAAACCGGAGCAATGTATTATCGCTTATTGAAAGCTTAGCTCCACTAGTAGAAAGTAGTGAACTTCATGCTGATTTGCCAGCACTGCGTGTAGCGATAGTTGAAGATGTTCCCGCTATTATCGGTCATTATAAAGAAAATCCTCAAAATGCTATAGAATTTGCCCGCAAAGGAGATAAGACTGGTTACCAGTCTTCCATGCGCATGGTACGTGATAAAACTCGAGCTGCGCAGACTGTTGTCGAAACATCCTATAAAGAAATCGCACAACTTATTCCTGATGATAAAGATAAAACCGATCCTGCTAGCAAGGGCATGGCAACATTGCGCAATCTTAATGAGAAATTGACCCAATTACAGACGTCCCTGCAAAAACCAGATGTAGCAGAAGTACGCGGAAGTTCTGCTCGGCG
The DNA here is from genome assembly GCA_964409675.1 of uncultured Rickettsiales bacterium. GTDB lineage: Bacteria > Pseudomonadota > Alphaproteobacteria > Rickettsiales > SXRF01 > CAYMDD01. The sequence goes on from CAYPEF010000048.1 coordinate 14,081, forward strand.
ATAGTAGTTTTCACTAAACCTAATAAGCTGGAAAGCCAAAGTAAGGATTGCTATAATTGTGGTCCTTACTTTTTAGAATTCTAATCTGATTTTTATTTATGGCCATCCTCCCCCTCGTCATTGCCCCCGATCCACGCCTGAAAACCAAATCCGCGCCGGTAGACTCCATCACCACTGAAATTCGTGCGCTGGCCGCCGACATGTTCGACACTATGTACCATGAAAAAGGCATCGGCCTTGCCGCCGTGCAGGTGGGGCATCTGAAGCGCCTGCTGGTGGCGGATGTGGAATGGCGCGAGGAAGGCGGCGCAGGCAAGCAATATGTACTGATTAACCCGGAAATCGTCGGCTCCGACGAAGAGCCGTTCATCTACAAGGAAGGCTGCCTCTCCTTCCCCGACCAGTTCGCCGACGTGGAGCGCCCCAAATCCGTGCGCGTGCGCTACACTGATTTAGAGGGTAAGCAGCAGGAAACCGAATTCACCGGCCTGCTCGCCACCTGCATCCAGCACGAGATCGACCATATCAACGGCATCACCTTCGTCGATCATATTTCCCGCCTGAAGCGCGACATGATCATCAAGCGCCTGCAAAAAATGAAAAAGCAGGGCTATTTCGACCATGATCACGTGCACGGCCCCGGCTGCAACCATGACCATCATCACCACGAGCACGTGCATGATGAGCATTGCAATCATGGCTGACAGATAACGGAGGACGGATGACAGATGACGTAATTGCATATAAGCGCATACAAACGTCCTCCTTCGAAGATATGGAAATTTACCAACGCGCTTTTGCGTTGTCTCTTACCGTTCACAAAACCAGTTTGGCATTCCCCAAGATTGAGCAATTCGCACTTGCCGATCAAATTCGCCGCGCTAGCAAATCCATCTGCGCCAATATCGCTGAAGGTTATGGTAAACAAAAAATCTTCCCGGCAGAATTTAAAAGATTTCTTGCAATCAGCCTTGGCTCCAGCGATGAAATGCGAGTGTGGATACAATATGCGGAAGCGTTAGCGTACATTGATCTGCAAACATCCACGCAATGGCAAACAGAATACCGGCGTATTTCCCGCATGTTGCAATCGCTATTAAATAAAATCCGTTAATGTCACTCACTACCCGCCATCCGTCATCCGTTATCCGTCGTCCGCTCCGCCTTATTTTTATGGGAACGCCTGCCTTCGCTCTGCCTGCACTGAAGGCGCTGCATCAGGCAGGGCATTATATCGTCGCCGTCTATACGCAGCCGCCGCGCCCGGCGCACCGCGGGCAAAAGGAAACCAAGTCACCGGTGCATCTCTACGCCGAGGCGCACGGATTACCGGTCTATACGCCTGCTTCCCTGAAATCATCCGAAGTGCAGGCTGAGTTTGCCGCACACGAGGCCGATGCCGCCATCGTCGCCGCGTATGGCCTGCTGCTGCCGAAATCCATTCTCACCGCCTGCCCGATGGGGTGCATCAATATCCATCCTTCCCTGCTGCCACGCTGGCGCGGCGCGGCTCCTATCCAGCGCACGCTGATGGCGGGCGATGCGGAAACCGGCCTCTGCATCATGCAGATGGATGAAGGGCTAGACACCGGCAGCATTATCCTGTGCGAAAAGCTGGATGCCACTGAAAATATCCGGGACTCCACCGTCAATGCACAAGTCCTGCACGATTTGCTGGCGCATGAAGCCGCACCGCTGCTGC
>CAYPEF010000049.1:0-15353 GCA_964409675.1 uncultured Rickettsiales bacterium
TCACCTTCGCCGAAATGCCGCCCGCTGAAAAACACGCCATCAGCCACCGCGCCCGCGCGTTCGCGCATTTAAAAACTTATCTGGAACAAATATGATTTTTCTTCTCCCATCATTGCGAGCGCAGCGAAGCAATCCAACTATCCACTTGCTGAAGCCTAGATTGCTTCGCTGCGCTCGCAATGACGCGGTGAAAATGTTGCTGCTGGCAGTGCTGGCTGTCATTTTCAATGCCTTACCTGCCGGCGCGGAATCCAAAGCGGTGCTGGAATATTCCACTGCCGAGCTGAGCGTCGATGCGTCCTCCATCGCCGCATCTGCGCCATTTGACGCAAAGGTGCATATCCAGTTGCAGCCCGGCTGGCATACATACGGGGAGAATCCCGGTGATGCGGGCATTCCCACTGCCATGGAATGGACACTGCCGGAAGGCTTCACGAATGGCCCCATCCGGTTCCCTGCCGCAAAAACCTTCAATGAATCCGGCCTCACTACATACGGCTATGATGAAGAAGTCACCCTGCCGGTTTCCATCACCCCGCCCGCATCCATCAGCGCGGGAAGCGCATATACGCTGGCGGTGAAGGTGGATTACCTGATCTGCAAGGACATCTGCATCCCGCAAACGGCGCAGCTGTCGCTGACGCTTACCGGCTCCGATGCGCCTACCTCCAGCGCCGCGCCGCCGGCAGGCGATGCCATGCCGGTCACGTTCCCGCTTGCCTTGCTGCTGGCGCTGGGCGGCGGGCTGATCCTGAATTTAATGCCCTGCGTGCTGCCGGTATTGTCGCTGAAAGCGCTGAAGCTCGCGCATTACCACGGCAAGGCGCGCGCGCATGTGCGGCTGGAAGGCGTGATGTACACACTTGGCATCCTGCTGTGTTTTTCGCTGCTGGCGGGCGTACTGATTGTATTGAAGCAGACCGGCGAGCAGATTGGCTGGGGGTATCATATGCAATCGGCGGCATTTGTGGGGATGCTGGCGCTGCTGCTGTTTGCCATCGGCCTTAATCTCTCCGGCGTGTATGAGCTGCCGGTGCTGCTCGGTAACGTGGAGGTGGGGCAGAAGCATACGCTGAAAAAAAGTTTCTTTACCGGCGTGCTGGCCACGCTGGTGGCCACGCCCTGCACCGCGCCGTTCATGGCTTCCGCCGTCGGCTACGGGCTGACGCTGCCGCCGCTGGCGGGGTTAAGCATTTTCCTGGCGCTCGGGTTCGGGCTGGCGCTGCCGCTGCTTGCCATCAGCTTTTTCCCGGCATTGGTTTCTTTCTTGCCCAAGCCGGGCGTATGGATGGAGCATTTCCGCCAGCTGCTGGCGTTTCCGATGTATGCCTCGGCCATCTGGCTGCTCTGGGTGCTGGCGTCACAGGTGGGGGCGAACGGCGTAGCGGTGATCCTGCTTGCCATGCTGATGCTTGGCTTCGCGCTCTGGCTGCGCCGTTTATTTGCCCCGCAGAGCCGCGCCTATCACCTGCTGGCGGCGCTGCTGATTCTGCTCACGCTTGGCCTTAGCGCGAAGATGCTGCATGTGTTGGATGCACGACAGCCGGATGCCAGCGCAGCCTCCCCTCTGAGCTCACATGGCATTGCCTATTCAGCCGAAGCGCTGGCGCGATTGCGCGTGGAGGGCACGCCCGTCTTCATCGACGCCACCGCCACCTGGTGCATCACCTGCCAGGTGAATTACCGCACCTCGCTCAGCAATGCGCACGTACAGCAGGCCTTCGCGCAAAAAAACATCACCTTCATGGTGGCCGACTGGACGCGGCAGAACCCGGAGATCACCGCCCTCCTCGCCTCCTTCGGCCATAGCGGCGTGCCGCTGTATGTCTATTATCCAGCGCACGGGGAACCGAAAGTACTGCCGCAGTTACTTACGCCGGAAATTGTGCTGGAAGCGATTGAATAAATTTATGCCGGCGTCACCTGCGCCGTTATCGGCTGCGGGTTAGCGCGCCGCGCCGCCACCGGCTCCTGAATCGCCGCGTAGATCTGCTTTTCCGCTTCCACCAGCAGCACGCCGCCGAACATCGGCAGCAGCACCTCACCGATAATTTCAATCAGTGCTGCGCTTTTGATTATCCACCGCGCCTGCGAGGGAAGCGCGAACAGCGTGGAGGAAGATCGCGTGAAGGTGAGCTTGCTGTCTTCCAGCAATCCCTTGATCTGGTAAAGGCTGAACGGCCTGCCGTAGCCGAAGGGTGAATTGGCCGAGCGTGCCCAGAAGCTCAGGCGGTTCGGCACTATGGTCAGCACCCGCCCGCCCGGCGTCAGCAGCCGCCAGACTTCCTGCATCAGCCCGCGCAGCTGCTCGCTTTGCTCCAGCGTGTGCACCAAGAGAATCCGGTTGAACGTTGCATCCGGCAGCGGCAGCTCCGCTTCGTGCGCAAGCACCACATGGTTGGTTTTATCGGCGGGCCAGTAGATGGCGCCCTGATGCGAGGGCATGCAGACGATCAATGATTCCGCCTGATCGAGATATCGGTCAAGATACGGCGTGGGATAACCGATGGCAAGCATGCTTTCCTTGCTGGCATCCGGCCACATTCGTGCTATAGACTGAGCGATCATGTATTGCGCCACGCGCCCAAGGCTCGACGAATAAAACTGCTTCAGGCCGACGACGTTTGGAAAATACATGGCTCCCTGCCGAACAAAATCTCACCTTAAAAATACTGTCATGCCACGTCTTTTTTATCAAGCGATACTCCGCCTTGCCCTGTTGGCCACGCCCCTGCCCTGCCTGATTGTGCCTGCCAGCGCGCAGGAAGCCGCCTCGCAAACCGCGATGCACACGCAAAGCGCATTCCTGTTCGCCGACCGCAAGGATTGGAATGAAGCGCAATTGCACGCCAAGCAAAGCGGTAACCCGGTGCTGATGAAATTCATCGACTGGCTCTATTACCAGGACGCGGAATCCGGCGCAAGCTTCGAGGAAATCGCCGCCTTCCTGCGCGCCAACCCCGACTGGCCGCAGCAGAACCGCCTGAAACTTCGCGCCGAGCAATCCATACGCTTAAGCGGCACTAGCGATGCAGATTTGAAGAAATGGTTCGCGGAGAATCCCCCTGCTTCCGGCATCGCCAAGATCGCCTTCGCCGAGTTGTCGCTGCGCCAGCACGCTGATCCCGCGAGCGTCGCGCAACTCATTCGCGACGGCTGGCGCGATGGAGATTTCGATGAGGCCTCGGAAAAGCGCATTCTCTCCAGCTACCGCAGCCTGCTGCGCACCGATGACCATATCGCCCGCACCGACCGGCTGCTGTGGCAGGAAAAAATCACGCCCGCCCAGCGCATGCTGGAGTTGCTGCCCGGCGACCAGCGCACGCTGGCCAACGCGCGCATCGCCCTCATACAGGATAAAAAAACCGCGCCATTCATGGTGATGCAGGTTTCTAAAGCGCTGCATGCCAACCCCGGCCTGATCTATAACCGCATGATGTGGCGCGACCACCGCGACGACGACTCCGGCGTGCGCGAGATGCTGCTGGCCGCGCCGAAGGAAGTGCCCTTCCCGGAAAAATGGTGGAAAGTGCGTGAGCGCCAGATTCGCAAGGCGATTGACGAGCGCAACTACGCGCTCGCGCGCAGCCTGCTCAACAACCACGGCCAGACCGGCGGCTCCGAATATGCCGACGCGCTGTGGCTGAAGGGCTGGCTGCTTACCGAATTCCTCAACCAGCCGCAGGAAGGCTACCAGCAATTCTACACCATGTTCGACGCGGTGAAATACCCGGTGAGCAAGGCCCGCGCCGCCTATTGGGCCGCCCGCGCCGCCGCGAAGTCCGGCGATACCGAAGCCGCCAACAGCTGGTACACTTCCGCCACTGCCTATCCCAGCACATTTTACGGACAGGTGGCTTACGCCACATTGCGTGGCACCGCGCCACTTAATATCCCATCCGACCCGATTGCGCCGAAGGAAGTCCGCCAGCAGTTTCATGATCGCGATATCGTCAAGGCCATCCGCCTCTGTATCGACAACCAGCATGACGACATGGCGACGCAGCTGGTCAATCACCTGATCGACAAGGCCGACTCGCCGCATGAGCTGGCGCTGGCCGCGCTGATGGTGCGCGACCAGCAGAGCACCATGCTCGGCGTGCGCGCCGCCAAGCGGGCGCTGCAGAAAAACACGCTGCTGATGGAAACCGGCTTCCCGGTACCGCCGCTCAAGGCCGAGCTTGCCACCGAACCGGCGCTTGCCTACGCCATAGCCCGCCAGGAGAGCGAGTTCGACCCGCGCGCGCGCAGCCGCAGCAATGCGCTCGGCTATATGCAGCTGTTGCCTGGCACGGCCAAGGAAACGGCGAAGAAAAACGATATTGCTTACGCCGAATCACGCCTGTTCGAACCCAGCTACAATGCAACGCTCGGCAGCCTTTACCTGCAGCGACTAGTGAATGCGTATGACGGCTCATACGTTAAGGCCATTGCTGCCTATAACGCAGGGCCAGGTCGCGTGCGCGACTGGGTGGCGGAGTTCGGCCAGCCGGGTAATACACCGGAATCAGTAATCAACTGGATCGAAAAAATTCCCTTTACGGAAACCCGCAATTATGTGCAGCGCGTGCTGGAGAATTTGCAGATTTACCGCTACCTGCTCTCGCAGGATGAAGCGCCGTCGCTGCATATCCATGAGGATTTGCTGCGCTGATTCCATGAACGCACTTATTCCAGGTGATACACTATTTACCCGTCATTCCGGCCTGCGCCGGAATGACAAAATCAACATTACTGGCAGGTCGGGTCGGCGTTGTTAGGCGCATCATCAAGGCAGCCGGTGTTGATCGGCGGAGTATAATACGCGTCATTATCCACCGGGCGTTTTTCGCGGGCGATGCGGGCGTAGTCGTAATGATCCCAGTCGCTATGGCGGCGCCTCGGCGCGTCCTGGCAGGCGACCAGCACCAGAACCGGCAGCACCAGCAGATGAGCGTATGCATTATGGCGCATAGTCCCGCATCCTTTGTTATAGCGTGAGCAGATGCGCCTCATATAGGCACAACATGCGCCCTACCGCAAGCGCAACATCAGGTACAAATAGCCCGCAATGGCGGAAACCAGCGATCCCAACATGACGCCCAGCCGGACCAGGTTCTCCAGTTCCGGCGCGGGAAACGCAAGCGCACCGATAAACAGACTCATGGTGAAGCCGATGCCCGCAATCAGCCCCACGCCGTAAAGATGCGCGTATCCCACCCCTTCCGGCAGCTGCGCCAGCCGCAATCGCACCGCCAGCCAACTGAATATCAGAATGCCGAATTGCTTGCCGAAGCAAAGGCCGAGCGCAATACCTAAGAATACCGGATGTTCCATGTCTTGCATGCGCAAGCCTTCCAGTGGAATACCGGCATTGGCGAAGGCGAATATCGGCATCACGCCGTACGCCACCCACGGGTGCAGCTTGTGCTCCAGCGCGGTGGCCAGCGGTTGCTGACGTCTGTCCTTCACCCGGATCGGTAGGCAGAGGCCCAGCAGCACCCCGGCAATAGTGGCATGCACGCCCGATTGCAGCACGCATAGCCATAAGAAAACCCCTAACAGCATGTAGGGAAACAATATCCTCACCTTCAGCAGGTTAAGCCCAACCAGCCCCGCAAGCGCAAGCAGCGCCAGCGAAAGCGCAGACGCGGAAATATCCAAGGTATAGAATAGGGCGATGATAACCACCGCGATTAGATCATCAATCACCGCCACCGCCATAAGGAACGCTTTCAGCGCCAGCGGCACGCGTTTTCCGAGCAAGCCCAGAATGCCGAGCGAGAAGGCGATATCGGTGGCGCACGGCACCGCCCATCCGCGCATGGCAGGCGTGCCGTGATTGAAGGAGAGGTAGATCAATGCCGGAACAATCACGCCGCCCGCAGCCGCCAGCAGCGGCAGCATGGCCAGGCTGCGGCTGGAGAGTTCCCCCACCAGCAGCTCCCGCTTGATCTCCAGCCCGACAAGTAGGAAAAATATGGCCATCAGGCCGTCATTGATCCAGTGATGCAAGGTTTTTTCCAGCCGCCAGTCACCTGCGCCAAGTGTGACAGGCCAATGCAGCAGCGCTTCGTAAGTGGTATTGAAAGGTGAATTAGCCAACACCAGCGCCGCACAGGATGCCATAAGCAGCACCAATGCAGCAGAGGCTTCAAGCGCAAAAAAATACCTAAAAAAACGCATGAGTCAGATACCTTACTATTGCCTTCCCTCCCCCTTCAGGGGGGAAGAATAGAAATCCTTAGCGTTAGCTTAGGATTTCTTGGTAGGGGCAAATCTCTCCGCAACACCAGTGCGGATGCTCCACCCCCATCCTTGCTGGCCCCCCCAAAGGGGAGGGCTTAAAGAAAGATTACGGCTTCACCCCTTGCGATTCGATCACACGGTCGATCTCGGCGCGCGGCGTGTATTCCATGCCTTCGCCATGGCGAAGGCGGCTGTGGCGCTGGCCATAGGCGAAATAGATGACCAGCCCGAGCACCAGGTAGAAGATATAGAATTTCACCGTCACCGGGTTGGTCAGCAGGCCGAACATCAGGTAGCCGCAGGAGAGAATGCCGAGCACTGGAAACAGCGGCGAAAACGGCACGCGGAACGGGCGAGTCAGGTCCGGCTCCTTGGAGCGCAGGTAGAGCACCGAAAAGCAGATGATGGCAAAGGCGCAGAGTGTGCCGAGGCTGACCAGATCGCCCAGAATATCGATTGGGGTCGTTGCCGCCACCAGGCCGATGATGCCGCCTACCAGCAGCGTATTGATCCAAGGTGTGCGGAATTTCGGATGCACCACAGCAAATGCCTTCGGAATCAGCGCATCGCGCGCCATGGTGTAGAAGATGCGGGTCTGGCCGTAGAGCAGCACCATCATCACCGACGTCAGACCAGCGATGGCGCCCACTTTCACAAAGAACGACAGCCAGCCGAGGCCGATGGCATCTACCGCGCGGGCAATGGGGTCGGGCACGTTGAGGGTGTTGTAAGGTACGATACCGGTCAGCACCAGCGCTACCAGCATGTAGAGAATTGTGCATACGAACAACGAGGCAAGGATGCCTATCGGCACGTCGCGCTGCGGGTTTTTCGCTTCCTGCGCCGCCGTGGATACCGCTTCAAAGCCGACATAGGCGAAGAATACGATACCGGCGCCGCGCAAAATGCCGCTCCAGCCGTATTTGCCGGTTTCGCCGGTATTTTCCGGGATGAAGGGGTGCCAATTGGCGGGATCGACATAGAAGATGCCAACGGCAATAAAGGCCAGCACCACCGCCAGTTTGATGAACACAATCACGTTATTGACCGTTGCCGATTCCTTGACGCCAATAATCAGCAGCCCAGTCATCAGCACGATGCCAAGCAGCGCGGGCAGGTTGAAGCCGCCGGTATTGATTAGGGTCTGCGTGACGTCATCCATTTTATAGGTGGGCTGCGTCAGTGCCACCGGGATATCGATGCCGAACCCGTGCAGGAAACTCACCACATAGCCCGACCAGCCAACGGCCACCGTGGCAGCGGCCACGCCGTACTCCAGCACTAATAACCAGCCCATCGTCCAAGCGAGGATTTCGCCAAGCGACGCATACGCATAAGAATAGGCGCTGCCAGAGACCGGCAGCATGGAGGCCAGCTCCGCGTAGCATAATCCCGCGAAGGCGCAGCAGAGACCGGCGAAGACGAAGGATAAAATAATCGCCGGCCCGGCATAGGAGGCGGCGGCCTGACCAGTCATTACGAAAATACCGGCGCCGATGATGCAGCCGATGCCGAGGCTGGTTAAGTTCGCCGCACTCAGCGTGCGGCTAAGCTCGCTGCCGGATGACTCCGCCTGAATCTGGGCAATCGGCTTTTTGATCATGAAACGCTGGAAACTCATAACTCACTCCCTGGGATGCGTTGCTTTTTCAGATATATTTCTTGGCGGTAATACGCTGACCGCATAACGGATACGCCTTGATAGCGCACCCAGCCGGGGTGTCAATGGAAACCGGAAATGGCTGAAAGCATGTCGGATTACGTTATGCGACGCACCTTTCTTAAATAAACAGTTAAAAGCTGGCACCTAATACGCTTGAATTTCAATGTTATTTTTTTGCTGCAACGCACTAAACGCTTTCTTTACCTCTTCACGGCACAATCCTTATGTATCAGTTATCTACCCGCGCCTAAGTTGGGGCGGCATTGCCATATTTCATACTTTAAGGAGTGAACACGCCATGGGCGCAAGCGATAAGGTTACAGCTATGAATGCAGCGAAGAACGCGGAGACCGCCCACCTCACCGTCGGCGGCAAGAGCTTCGATTACCCGGTCTATGCCGGCACCGAAGGCCCAAGCGTGATTGATATCAGCAAGCTGTATGGCGACACTGGCTATTTCACCTATGACCCGGGCTTCATGTCCACCGCCGCGTGTGAGTCGAAAATCACTTTCATTGACGGCGACAAGGGCATTCTGCGCTACCGCGGCTACGACATTGACCAGCTGGCTAATAACAGCGATTTCCTCGAAGTTTCCTACCTGCTGCTCAACGGCGAGCTGCCGAACAAGGCGGAGAAAGCGGAATTCGACCGCACCGTCACCATGCATACGATGATTCATGAACAGCTGCATTTCCTGTTCCGCGGCTTCCCGCGCATGAGCCACCCGATGGCGATCATGGTGGGCGCGGCAGCTTCGCTTTCTGCGTTCTATCACGATTCACTCGACATCAGCGTGCCGGAAGAGCGCGAGCTGGCAGCGTTCCGCCTGATCGCCAAAATGCCGACGCTGGCGGCGATGGCCTATAAATACTCCATCGGCCAGCCGTTCATCTACCCGCAGAACCAGCTCGGCTTCGCGGAGAATTTCCTGCACATGATGTTTGCAACCCCGTGCGAGCCCTATAAAGTATCGCCGGTGGTGGCCAAGGCAATGGATAAGATCCTGATCCTGCATGCCGACCATGAGCAGAACGCCTCCACCTCCACCGTGCGCATGGCAGGCTCCTCCGGCGCGAACCCGTTCGCCTGTATCGGCGCGGGCATTGCGTCGCTCTGGGGCCCGCTGCATGGCGGCGCTAATGAAGCGGTGATCAACATGCTGAAGGAAATCGGCACGGTGGATAAAATCCCCGAATTTATCGCCAAGGTGAAGGACAAGCAGTCTGGCGTGAAGCTGATGGGCTTCGGCCACCGCGTATATAAAAATTACGACCCGCGCGCGAAGGTGCTGCGCGAAACCTGCCGCGAAGTGCTGGCGGAACTCGGCAAGACCGATGAACCCTTGCTGAAGATTGCCGTGGAGCTGGAGCGCATTGCGCTGGAGGATGAATATTTCGTCAGCCGCAAGCTTTACCCGAACGTGGATTTCTATTCCGGCATCATCTACCGCGCCATCGGCATCCCGACCAAGCTGTTCACCGTGCTGTTCGCCGTGGCCAGAACCGTGGGCTGGGTGGCGCAGTGGAAGGAAATGATGGAAGACCCCAAAACCAAGATAGGCCGTCCGCGCCAGCTATTCACCGGCGCGGAACCGAGGGCGTTCTTGCCATTGGAAAAGCGCTAAATTATCAGGGCCTCCAACTGGAGGCCCTTTTTTTAGCTGGGCGGCTTTTAAGAAGGGCATTACTGCCAATAATTACAAATAAAGCATTCTCTCCATTCTTGTCATTCCCGCGCAGGTGGGAATGACAAGAATATGGTATAGGTGGGCCATGTTCTTCGCTGGTGCAAGAAATGGGCTTCAGGTCTGGAATATATTTCTTTTAGGGTAAAAGGCTGGAAAGCAGAAGATAATCGGATGATACGCTCGTAATCATTACCATACCGGGTAGATTACATATGGAACATTTATATTAATACCCCATATCTTTACTCCATCTTGATACATTATGCTTTAATGCGTCAGGCATAATGAATAATTATTTTAAATCATAGATATGAATAATATTAAAAGCGAGGATGCCGCCAGTGCCTATCTCGCTGCTATCGTGGAATCGTCGGACGATGCTATTATCAGCAAAGATTTAAACGGTATTATTACGTCCTGGAATAAATCCGCCGAGCGCATATTCGGCTACAGCGCGGAAGAAGCGGTTGGGAAATCCATTCTGCTGATTATTCCGCCGGAGCGGCGTTCGGAAGAAGACCATATCATCGGCAAGCTGCGCAAAGGCGAACGCATCGACCATTTCGAGACTACCCGCGTTACCAAGCACGGGCAATATATCACCATCTCCGTTACCGTCTCCCCCATCCGCGACCGTAACGGCCATATTATCGGCGCGTCGAAAGTGGCGCGGGATATCACGGAGCAGCGGCGCATCGAAAAAGCGCTGAACGAAAGCGAGGCGCGCTACCGCGCCATTGTCGAAGCCACGCCGGAATGCGTGAAAATCCTGTCGCCGGATGGCACCATCCTCGCCATGAACCAGGCTGGGCTTGGCATGCTGGAAGCGTCGGACATTGAAGAAATCAAGGGGAAATGCGTCCATAACGCCATCGCTCCGGAATATCAGGAAGCGTTCAGCGCATTTCATGAAATGATTATTGGCGGGAAAAGCGGCTCGCTGGAGTTTGAAGTCATCGGCCTGCAAGGGGGGCGTTGCTTCATGGAAACCCACGCCGTTCCGTTTCGCAGCGCTGATGGAATCACGCACCATCTGGGGGTGACGCGTAACATCACGCACCGCAAGCATGCGGAGGTGATGTTGCGCGAAGAGCGCGAAACGCTGGAGTCGTTGAACCGATTAGGCCGCGCCCTCGCCTCCACACTGGACCTGCACGAGCTGGTACAGTTCTCCACCGACGAAGCGACGAAATTGACCAATGCCGCGTTCGGCGCATTCTTTTACAACGTCACCAACAGTCAGGGCGAATCCTACATGCTCTACACCCTCTCGGGCGTACCGAGAGAGGCATTCTCCCGCTTCCCAATGCCGCGCAACACCAAAGTGTTCAGCCCCACCTTTGCCGGCGAGGGAACGGTGCGCGTGGACGACATTACCAAAGACCCGCGCTACGGCCACAGCGCGCCTTATCACGGCATGCCGCAGGGCCATTTGCCGGTGCGCAGCTACCTCGCCGTTCCGGTAATTTCACGCAGCGGCGAAGTGCTGGGCGGGTTGTTTTTCGGCCACCCCGACACAGGCATTTTTACCGCGAAGGCGGCGCGTCTGGCTGAAGGCATCGCCGCGCAAGCAGCGGTGAGTATCGACAATGCGCGGCTTTATGAAAAAATACGCAACAGCGAGCAGCGCTGGCGCACCCTGACCGAAGCCATGCCGCAGCTGGTATGGATTACCAAGACCGACGGCGTGTGCGAATTCCTAAGCTCCCAGTGGGAACAATATACGGGCGCTCCGGTAAAGGAACTGCTGGGCTACCGCTGGCTTGAATATCTGCACCCCGAAGACCGGGAACGAACCGCCGAAGCATGGCGTAACGCCATTGCCGGTAAAGCCGCTTACGATATTGAATACCGCATCCGCCGCCATGACGGCATCTACCGCTGGTTCAAAACGCGCGGTGTGCCGATGAAGGACCATGAGGGCAATATTCTCAACTGGTATGGCACCTGCACTGATATCCAGGATACCGCCGAAGCGCGTGAGCAGGCTGAAGCCGCCAGCCGCGCCAAATCCGAGTTCCTTGCCAATATGAGCCATGAAATCCGCACGCCGATGAACGCGGTGGTGGGGCTCGCCAATCTGCTGGAGTCCACCATCAACAAACCGGCGCGCCAGCTGGAATTCATCCGCACCTTGAAATTAAGCGCGCAGCAGCTGATGGATTTGATCAACGACGTGCTGGACATCGCCAAGCTGGAATCACGCCAGATCGAGCTGGAGGAAGTGCCGTTTACCTTCAGCGAAGTAATCTCTGAAATCATCAGCATCCTGGCGGTGAAAGCCAAGGAGAAAAATATCGAGCTTATCAACGACCAGCACTGCGACATGCATACCCGCCTGATCGGCGATCCGCTGCGCCTGCGCCAGATTCTGATGAACCTGATCGGCAACGCCATCAAGTTTACCGAAAAAGGCAGCGTCACCGTGCGCTCGCACTGTGAGAAACATGAGCGGGAGAACCGCATGGATGTGATTATCGAAGTGATCGATACCGGCATCGGCATCGCGCAGGAGCAGCGGGAGCATATTTTCAATAAGTTCACCCAGGCCGATTCGTCCATCACGCGCAAATACGGCGGCACCGGCCTCGGGCTTTCCATCAGCAAATCCCTGATTGAGCTGATGAGCGGCACCATTACCGTGGAGGGCGCACCCGGCGAAGGCTCCACCTTCCGCATCACCGTAAGCCTGCCGATTGCAGAAAATTCAGCGCTGAAAAACCAGGTCACCTCCAACTATCTTCGCCCGGCCAGCGAAGAAGAGGAAGCCAAGAACAAACATTTCCGCATCCTATTGGTGGAGGATTACCAGGCCAACGTGCTGGTGGCCACCTCCCTGCTCGACGCGTTCGGCTATCCTTACGACCTCGCGCAGACCGGGAAGGAAGCCTTGCAGAAATTATCGGATGCGCATTTCGATCTGGTGCTGATGGATGTGCAAATGCCGGTGATGGACGGCTTCCAGGCCACGCGCCTGATACGCGAACATGAAAAGCAAACTGGCAATACACCGATTCCCATCATCGGCATGACCGCGCATGCGCTCACCGGCGACCGCGAAAAATGCCTGCGCGCCGGGATGGATGAATATATCTCCAAGCCCTTCCAGCCGGAGGAGCTGAAAGAGCTGCTGGATTCCTTTAGCGCGCGCAAGCAGAAACAGGCTTAGGCTTTTGCGCGGGCCGGAAGCACTTCCATACTGGCATGGCCATCAATAAAGGCGTCAATATCCCAGATAGGCACCTGCCTGGCGCATTCAGCCATGTTGAATTTCACCACTTCTTCCAGCGACTGCGTTTTTTGAAACACCGCTCGCTGCCGCGCCGAGCTGTTGCCGCGCTCGACGATGGAAAGCAGGTTGCTTAAGTAATTCTGGTATCCCAGCCGCTCCGCATAAGGCAGCAGCTTCACCACCCATTCCTCGACATCATCACGCAGCAGCTTGAGTTTGCCTTCGGTATTCATCACCAGCTCCGCATCCAGCCCGTAGCGGATGGAGCGCCATTTATTCTCGCGTGAGAGCCAGGTCGGCGGATATGTCACCGATTCCAGCCAGCTGCCATTCTCATTAAACCAGTGCGCAAGCGTGTGCATGAAGGCGGTGATAGCAAGTGTTTCATAAAGCGTAGCCGGGCCATCGCAGACACGAATTTCCAAAGTGCCGTAGCAGGGACTTGGCCGCAGATCCCACCATAAATCACGCATGGATTTGATGGACTGGCAGCGCTTCAACGCCTCATAGAGATGTTCAAACTCGCGCCAGTTATGCGCATGATATGGCTGCCCGGCGGTGGGCAGCGCTTCATAAGTAGTGGGACGGCAGGATGCCAGCCCGGTATCCACTCCCTGCCAGAAAGGCGTGCTCACCCAAACAGCCAGCAGATGCGGCAGGAAATGCATGAAGAAATTATTGAAGCGAATGCAGTCATCTCCGCTTGCCATGCCAAGATGCACATGCAGGCCGTACACCGTCATGCGCCGCGTGAGCCACTGGTTACGGTCGATTAGTTCCTGGTAGCGCTCGGTGGGGGAGATGATGCAATCGGAATATTTAGCGAACGGGTGCGCGCCAGTGGTGGAGAACTGAATATCCATCTGCTGCGCAACCGGTTGCAGACCGTTCAGCGATTCGCGCAGATCGCGCTCCACCTCATGCACGTCATTGCATTTGTCGGTGTTGATCTCCACGGTGCTTAGGTAGAATTCCGGCTTCACGCGCGGCAAATGCTTCGTTTTTTCCAGCAGCTCCTTCGCCCGCGAGGCAAGATTCTGCGTCGCCGGGTCAATCATCTGCAATTCGATCTCCACGCCAAGCGTCAGCACCCCGTTGCTTTTGAAGGTGATCTCATTTTCTTCCGCCTGCGCCGGCTTTCCCTGCAATGAATGCGTGAATTTCTGCAACCCCTGCTTAATGGAAGAGGGGTTTAATAATAATACCTGCCCTAACATGTTATACTCCCTGCTGCTGCAACCAGAATTCCAGCAGCCCGATCTGCCATAATTTAGACCCGCCGGATGGCGTCAGGTGCCGCTGCGGCTCGCTCAGTAATTGCTCGACCATCGCCGGGTTGAAGATGCCCCTCTCCCGCACGCGCTGTGTAGAGAGCACGTCTCGCATCAGCTCCAGCGTCGGCCCCTGCATGTATTTGAGCGCCGGCACCGGAAAATAGCCTTTCGGGCGGTCCACCACTTCGCGCGGAAGCAGCTTCCGTCCCAGTTTTTTCAGTATATACTTTCCGTTGTCGTTGATTTTATAGCGAAGCGGCATGCGCATCGCCAGATCCACCACCTCCTCATCCAGCAGCGGCACGCGCGCCTCCAGGCTTGAGGCCATGGTCATGTTATCCACCCGCTCCAGCGGCCCGTTCGCCAGCGCGAAAGTGCTTTCGTATTTCAGCAGATGGTTCAGAAAATGCGGCGAATCATCGCCGCACATCTGCTCCAGAAATGCATATGCCTCATTGCCGGTGCGGTATTGCGGTGTCACGGTTTGCGCATATTCCTCATAGGAACAGTCTGCGATGGTGTTGAGCAGCAATCCCGCCGCCTTGTCCTGCGCCACCCGCCTGTCGCCGATATTCTGGAACCAGTGATAACCGGCGAACAGCTCATCCGCCCCCTGCCCGGAAAGCGCCACGCGCACGTGCCCCGCCACTTCGCGTGACAGGAGATAGAAGCCGATATTATCATGGCTCACCATCGGTTCAGACATGGCGAGCACGCATTCGCTCAGAAAATCAGTCATCTGCCGGGTGGAAATAAACAGCTGGTGGTGCTTCGTGCCGAAATGCTTCGCCACCATGTCCGAATAATGGAACTCATCCCCCGCCTCTCCCCCGGCGCTTTCAAAGCCGATGGAGAAGGTTTCCAGCTCGCGCCTGCCTGCCTGCGCCGCCAGCGCCACAATCAATGACGAATCCAGCCCGCCGGAGAGCAGAATGCCCACCGGCACGTCAGCAGCCAATTGGCGGCGCGTGGCCGTCATCAGCGCCTGTTCAGTGGCTTCCAGCCATTCATCCTCGCTTTTGCGCTCATCAATATCATTGAGATGAAATTCCCAGTAGGTTGCCTGCTCCATCCGCCCATCGGCATGCACGGTGAGCGTGCTTCCGGGCGGCAGCTTGCGAATACCGGAAAGCAGCGTCAGCGGCTCCGGCACGGCATGGAATGTCAGGTAATAATGCAGCGCCTGCGCGTCGATGGAAGTATCGATGCCTTTGAACTCCAGTAACGCCGGCAGGGTAGAGGCAAAGCGGAACTGCCCTTCCGATA
>CAYPEF010000050.1:0-13715 GCA_964409675.1 uncultured Rickettsiales bacterium
GGGGCGGCTGGTGGTTCTGGGACCCGGTGGAAAACGCTTCCCTCCTGCCATGGCTCGCCGGCACGGCGCTGCTGCATTCCAATATCGTCCTGCAAAAGCGCAACCAACTGGCGCACTGGGTGCTGCTGCTGGCCATTTTCACCTTCTCCTTAAGCCTGATGGGCACCTTCCTGGTGCGCTCAGGCGTGCTGACCTCGGTACACAGCTTCGCCAGCGACCCCGCACGCGGCTATTTCATTCTCGGTTATATGATCGCCATCACCGGCGGCGCGCTTTTAATATACGGCCTTCGCGCGCCGGCCATTGCCACCGCCGGAAAGCTCACTCCCGCTTCGCGCGAGGGGCTGATCGTCATTAACAATTTATTCTTGCTTACCGCCTGTTTCAGCGTCCTGCTCGGCACCCTGTACCCGCTATTTGCCGAATGGCTGCAGGGCTCTCGCCTGACAGTCGGCCCGCCTTACTTCAACGCCGTGATCATGCCGCTGATGGTCATTCCCCTGTTTCTGGCGGGAATTGCACCCCTGCTTCCGTGGAAGCGGGCACGGGTGCGTCATCTGCGCACCCGCTTTGCACCCGCGCTGGCCGCCGCCGGGGCGGCGCTGATGCTGGTGCTGCTGTTAAGCGCGCGCGAACGCCTGCTGGCCTCATTGGGCATGGCGCTGGCGGCATGGCTCGCTACCGCCTCGCTGCTGATCCCGGCCTACCGGGCGCAGATGTTCCGCATTCCCCTGCGGCAAAGCCTGCGCGCGCTGCTGCGGCTGCCTGCCCCGGTTTACGCGGTAACTGCAGCGCATCTGGGCGCGGCCATGGTGGTAGCCGGCATTACCGGCTCATCGCTCTGGCATGCCGAGGCTGAGCGGATGATCCGCCCCGGCGACAGTATTTCACTGCAACACTTCCGTTTTGAATATAAAAACGAGCAGGCGCTCAAGCGAGGCAACCATGTTGCAAAACAGGGAGAATTCACTATTCATGACAATCATGACCAAATGATCGCCATGCTGAGCCCCGAATACCGTACCTACACAATCCGCAATTCGCGCACCAGCGAAGTGGCGCTGCATTCGCGCCCATGGTACGACCTGTATGCCGTCATCGGCGAGTCCAGCCCGACGGGTGCGACCAGTGCGCACGTTTACATTAATCCCATGATGCAATTCATCTGGGGCGGTTTCCTGCTGATGACAGCAGGCGGCCTTGCCCCCTTAGTCCTTAGAAAGAAACCAGCGTATGGCTCAGTTAAGCTTTGATTCTCCTCTCAAATGGCCATCCTCCTATGCCATCACGCCGCGCATGCGCCAGCGCAGCGACAGTGGCTTTTCCTCTTCAATGACGCTGGAGGAAGCGCTGCAATTCCTTAACGAAGAAATCACCGCATTCGACCCGCAGGCGGCGCTGCTTTCCACCGATATTGAAAATATTCACAATCCGCGCAACCGCCACCCGCTCGGCACCCGCAGCGGCGTCTGCCTGCATATGAAGCTCGGCAACCGCAGCTATATTTTCGCCTGCGACCGCTGGCAGAAGCTGGAGCATAACCTCTACGTGCTGCACCTGACGCTCAGGCAGCTACGCAATATGGATAAATGGGGCATCGCTTCACTCGAGGAAATGCTGAAACCGTTCGAAGCGGGCGGGCGCGAGAAATTCCTCGCCCGTGAAGAAAGCGCAAGCGAGCCAGGCAGCGAATGGATGCATGTTATGGGGCTCGGCCCCACCGCCACGCTCGAAGACGCGGTCGCCATCTATCACCGTCGCGCCAAGCGCATCGGCAACACTGACAGCGAAGCGCTGTCGCAGCTGAATGCCGCTATGAACGAGGCGCGTCAGGCGTTAAAAACCGAAGAGTCATAGGCTACCATGCGGTACCTGCCGGCCATCATTTTCATGCTGATTGCCGTTGCCTTCGCGGCCATCATCGCCATACGTCCCGGCCAGTCGCCGCTTCCCTCCGCCATGCTCGGCCAGCCCCTCCCCGCCTTTGGCCTTCCTGCCATTGACGCCTCCGCGCCATTGGAGAGCGTAGCGCTGAGGGGGCAGGTAACGATTATTAACATCTTTGCCTCCTGGTGCGTCCCTTGCCGCGCCGAACATCCGTTTATCCAGGCACTGGCGCAGGAGCCGGGCATCCGCGTGATTGGCATCGGCTGGCGCGATACGCCGCAGAATATCGCGCGCTGGCTTGAGGAACACGGCAATCCCTACGCACAAACCGCCGCCGACCCTGAAGGCAGCCTCACCACCTCGCTCGGCATCACCGGCGTGCCGGAGACCTACATCATTAGCAAGGACGGGCGCATCGCCTATAAATACCCCGGCCCCCTCGATACGCAGCTGATGCAGGAAACGATTTTGCCCTTAATCAGGAATCTGAACCATGCGCCATAAGCTGCTGCTGTTATTATTGCTGCTGCCGTGGCAGACCTTCGCGCTCGGCATCGAGGAGCCTTTGCCCGATGCTGCGCAGGAAGCCCGCGCCAAGGCGTTGTTCCATGAATTCCGCTGCGTCGTCTGCCAGAGCGAATCGGTTGCCGACTCGCCCGCGCAAGTAGCCGCCGACGTGCGCCGCACCGTGCGCGAGCAGGTGAGCGCCGGCAAAGGCGATGATGAAATCAAGCGCTACCTTGTCTCCCGCTACGGCGATTTTATCCTGATGCGACCACCTTTCACCGGCTATACGCTGCTGCTCTGGGCTGGCCCCGCCCTGTTCCTGCTGGCCGGGGGCTGGCTGATGCTGCGCCTGTTCCGCCCGAAAGCGAGCGGCGCGTGATGCTCTATTTTCTTTTTTTTCTGATCACCCTCGCCTGCGCCGCCATGATTACCCTTTCGTTGCGCCGCGCCGGAGCCTTGCGCAGGCGCAATGCCGTTGCCTTTATGCTGCTGCTCAGCACCACGCTCGCCATCCCCGGCTTTGCTTTCTACGCCGTAATCGGCAGGCCAGACCTGCCGCAGAAACTGACCGAGCGCGAGGAGCGTATGCGCGGCCTCGCCTTCAGTATCGATCGCCTCTCAGAAGCCACCCGCAACGACCCCGGCAACGCCGAAAACTGGGCGGCGCTCGGCATGACATTCACCCGCGCCGAGCAATACCCAGCGGCGGTGCGCGCCTACCGGCAGGCCGTGCTGCGCTCCGGCGGCGATCCCGGCCTGATTCTGGAACTGGGCCGCGCCTATATGCGCGCCGCTAACGGCGAACTCACTGAAGATGCCAGAAAAGCCTTTGAGATGGTCCTGCGCATCAACCCCGACAATCAGGATGCCAGGCGCCTGCTGAACACGCCGCAGGAATAAATACCCGGTTTATGGAGGATTTTCCCAGAGAGCATTAACCGGCAATCCGCCCGTTGCCGGTGAGCACCAGCACATGCTCCATTAGCCATTCCGCCGGCGTGCCGATCAGCATTCCTGGCAAGTCGATGCCGACAAAGGCCGGAAGCAGCAGCATCAGCAATATCAATGGAAATCCGAACCGCTCACTGCGCGTATGCAAGGGCCTCAGCGACTCCGGCAGCACGGCATTAAGCATGCGCCCGCCGTCCAGCGGCAACAGTGGCAGCAAATTCAGCGCCGCCAGCACGCAATTAATCTGGATGGAAAGATAGAGCATGCGAAAGAACAGCGGCGCATCCTCAGGCGTCACCACACGGTCGAGATGCAGCAGGACCCCGCACATAAGCGCCAGCACGATATTGGTCAGCGGCCCCGCCACCGCCACGCAGAACATACCCGTCCTTGGCGGCGCAAGCCGGTTAAAATCCACCGGCACCGGCCTGGCATAGCCTAACAGCACCGGCGAATGCATCAGATACAGCAGCCCCGGCAGGATAATCGTGCCAAACCGGTCGATATGCCGCAGCGGGTTAAGCGACAGCCTGCGCGCCCGCTTCGCCGTATCATCATGAAACAGCAGCGCCGCCCAGCCATGCGCCACCTCATGCAGCGTAACCGCCAGGATCAGCGGCAAAACCCATGCCAGCGCATCACTTAAGAAAGAAGTCTCCATAGGCATGGTATATAGTGAACGCTGATTCCTTTGTCATCCAAAGCAGTACGGATAGAGCGTTTGCCGCTTCACAAAAACCCCCGTCGTCCCGGCGCAGGCCGGGATCCATGCCTCTCCTTCGGATGCAAAGCAAAATATAGGTACCGCCATTGCCCTTATTATACTTCATTGCGGAGGCATGGCCTGGGTTCCGGCCTGCGCCGGGACGACGGGGGAAGGCTACGCCACCTGCTTCAGCCATTCCTGCAACTGCGCTTCCGCCATTGCGCTGTCCAGCGGCAGCGGGTCTTTCAGCATGGCAAGGGCGCGGTTGGCGCGCTGTGCGGCCTGCTTCGTCATCGGACGCAACTGGCGGGCGATGGATTGCATTTCCTCCATGTTGCCGTTGCAATGCAGCACCAGGTCGCAGCCGGCATCCAGCGTGCGCTGGGTGCGCTCGCCGAAATCGCCGGTCATGGCGTGCATGGAGAGATCGTCGGACATCAGGCAGCCATCAAAGCCCAGCTCCTCGCGAATCAGCCGGATAGCGGCGGGCGAGACGGTGGCGAGTTGGTTAGGGTCGATGGCGGTATAGAGAACATGCGCCGTCATGGCGAACGGCAGATTGTTCAGGCGCTTGAACGGTACGAAATCGGTGCGGCGCAGCTCTTCCAGCTTTGTATCCACCACCGGCAGCGCTTCATGGCTGTCCGCCAGCGCCCGCCCGTGGCCGGGGATATGCTTCAGCACCGGCAGCACGCCGCCTTCCATCAACCCGTCCGCCATGGCGCTGGCGAGCGTGGCCACCTGTTCGGGGTCGCTGCCATAGGCGCGGTCGCCAACAATCTGGTGCGCCCCTTCAATCAATATATCCGCCACCGGCGCGCAATTGACATTGATGCCGAGCCCGCGCAGCTCGGAGGCAATCAGTCGGGCATTCAGGCGGATCGCCTCGCAGGCCTGTTCAATATTGCACCCGGCAATAGCGGCAAGTTTTCCGGCGGGCGGCGAGGCACGCCAGTACGGAGGTCGGAGCCGCGCTACACGCCCACCCTCCTGGTCGATCAGCACCGGCAGTACGGCGCGGCCATGCAAGTCATTCAACTCACTTACCAGCGCGCGCACCTGTTCAGGCGATTCGCAATTGCGTGTAAAAAGAATATAGCCGAAGGGATTAACTTCGGCGAAAAAGGCTTTTTCTTCTGCGCTCAGGCGTTTCCCGCCGACGCCGAAAATGACGGCGGCGGGAATGCCGGATGCGCTTACATCACCTGCGCTCATTATTTACCATTAACGGGCATGCAGGCCTGTTTCTGGGCGGAAAGCTCGGCGCAGGCAGCCTTGGCATCCTTAAACCCGCTGGCGCGCAGGCGGTAGAAGGTGCCCTTGGGAAGCTCCGCTTTCACGTAATAAACGGTCTTATCACTGAGGATGGAGCCGTATTTCTTCGACAGCTTGTCCCATTCCTTCTTGGCCTCGTCTTCCGACTTATACGCACCAAGCTGGATAACGCCCGCACCACCGCCGGCAGCCGGCTTGGCGGCCTTGGCTTCCTCTTTCTTCTTCTCGGCAATCACCGGCTTTGCCGCAGGCGCGGCAGCCGCCTTCTTCGGCGCTTCCGCCGGCTTGGCAGGCTTTTCGTGCGTGGCAACGGCTTTCACCGGCGCTTCCTTCACCTCCACCGGCTTGGAAGCCGGAGCGGACGCTGCGGGGGCAGCCGCCACCGGTGCCGGGGTATCGACAGGTGCCGCTTCTTCCTTCACCGTGCTATCCAGCGGCGCAGGGCCGCCTGCCG
Source organism: uncultured Rickettsiales bacterium (assembly GCA_964409675.1). Classification (GTDB taxonomy): domain Bacteria; phylum Pseudomonadota; class Alphaproteobacteria; order Rickettsiales; family SXRF01; genus CAYMDD01. The sequence continues at coordinate 5,781 of CAYPEF010000050.1, forward strand.
ACGGCGATTTCTCGCCTAGCGCAATGGCCTCGCGGGTGGAAACCATGTTGGGATGCTGCGCAGAAGGGGTGACGCTGGCCTGCTCGCCCACGCCGGTGGGCTGCTCCTGCAATTTATCATTCACCCAGCCGCGCGTTTCCGTGGAAGGCGTGGCGGCGGCGATGTTCACCGGCTCCTCCGCCGGGGGCAGCACGCGCTCAACCGGCGCGGGCTTCGGCTGGTTGGAGGCGATGGTATCGAACACCGTCTTGTCCTGGTGCGGGAATTTCATGCCACCCGGATCGGCGGGCTTTTCCTTCAGCGGCGCATTATCCGCTTCCACCAGCATCACATCCCCCTCCTTCACCGATTCGGTGCCGGTGCGGTAGGAATGCCAGGCGAGTGCGCCGAAGCCAAGCACAACAGCGGTCAGCACAAGGGCGGGAATCAGCCGGCGGCGGCTGCTTTCCTCTTCATACTCCTCGCCTTCTTCCTCTTCGTACTCGTCTTCCTCGTACTCTTCTTCCTGCTCTTCTTCTTCCGCCTCGTCGGTTACGTCTTCTTCGATGAGGTCTTCGTCACGGTCGTCGCGCTTGGCCATTCTCTCCAATCCTTCCTATCGCATTTCATCCATGGGCTGCACTCCAAGCAGGTGTAGGCCGGAGGCAATGACTGTTGCAAGCGCGGCGATAAGGCTCACGCGTGCTTGGGTCAGTTCTATATCATGTTTTAGGATAAAGCGAAGCGCAATATCGTCATTGCCGCGATTCCACAGCGCGTGAAAGCCCGCCGCCAGCTCCTGCAGATAAAACGCCACACGATGCGGTTCACCGGCCACAGCCGCGCTTTCCACGATGCGCGGCCACCCGGCCATCAGCCGGATCAGCGACATTTCATCCTCATGCTGCAAGCGGGCCAGCGATTTTTCTTCCGGCTGTTGCGCCGCTGCCACGATGCCGGGGAACTCAGCTTCGGCGTTGCGCATCACCGATTTGGCGCGCGCATGGGCATACTGCACGTAGAACACCGGGTTGTCCTTGGACTGCTCCATCACCTTTTCAAAATCGAAATCGAGCGGCGCGTCGTTCTTGCGGGTGAGCATGATGAAGCGGAACACGTCCTTACCTACCTCGTCCACCACTTCGCGCACGGTAACAAACGTGCCCGCCCGCTTGCTCATCTTCAGCGGCTCTCCCGCGCGCAGGAATTTAACCAATTGGCAAAGCTTCACCTCCAGCGTGGCCTTGCCGTCTGAAAGCGCGGTGACGGCGGCGCTGATGCGCTTGACATACCCGGCGTGGTCCGCGCCGAGCACGTTGATCATGCGCGTGAAGCCGCGGTTGCATTTATCGTAGTGGTAGCCGATGTCGGGCGTAAGGTAGGTCCAGCTGCCGTCGGATTTCTTCAGCGCCCGGTCGCAATCATCACCGAAGGCGGTGGAGCGGAACAGTGTCTGCGGGCGCGGCTCCCAGTCGTCCGGCGCCTTGCCTTTCGGCGGCTCCAGCACACCGACATAGACCAACTCTTTTTCCCCAAGTTTTTTCAGCGCCTCATCCACCAGCCCCGAGGCCACCACCATGCGCTCGGAGGTGAACACATCATGGTGAATGCCGAGCGCCGCCAGGTCGTCCTTGATCATAGCAAGCATCGCTTCGGTGACGAAATCGCGCACCGTCGGCAGCCATTCCTCACGCGACTGATGCTTCAGCGCGTCGCCAAATACCGCAGCCAGCGCGGTGCCGACCGAAATCAGATACTCGCCCGGATACAGCCCCGCCGGAATCTCGCCGATTACCTCGCCCAACGCCTCGCGGTAGCGTAGGAATGCCGATTCGGCGAGCTTATCGATCTGCGCCCCGGCGTCATTGATGTAATATTCCTTGGTGACATGGTAGCCCGCTTTTTTCAGCAGCGAACTCAGCGCATCGCCGAAGGCCGCGCCGCGCCCATGCCCCACATGCATCGGCCCTGTGGGGTTGGCGGAGACATATTCCACATTCACCTTCTCGCCCCGGCCAATGGTCGAATCGCCGAACGCCACGCCTTCCTTCAGGATAACGGGAATGATCTTCTGCCACACGTCCGGCTTCAGGCTTACGTTAATAAACCCCGGTCCGGCGATTTCAGCATGACGCACCTCCTGCAACGCCCGGATTTCCGGCAGCAGCAGCTCGGCCACCTGGCGCGGATTCATCTTCGCCTGCGCCGCCACGATCATGGCGGCATTGGTGGCGATGTCGCCATGCGCGGCGTCCTTCGGCGGCACAGCCTCAACGCGCTCCAGCGCCAGCCCGTCCGAAAGCTTACCCTGATTCTGCAACCCCTTGATTGCCTGAAGAATACGGTGATTGATGTGCTTATAGATATTCATGGAACCCTTGCCTTGCCAGCCAAAACCGGCATCCAGCACTAATTTGCAACATTTGTCAAATGGATAACCCCGCTTGGGCTTATGCGCCACAAATGCCCGCGAATTCATTAAACCGTCATAATACATAATTGATTTTTAAGCTATGATAGCCCCATACAACGGCACTAAGGAGATGCGCCATGGAAGAGTTCAAAGACCCGGAATATAATAAGCTGAAAAAAGACATTCAGGATCGTAGCTATAGCCTAAACATTAAGAGCACAATTGCAGCAATGTCTTTCCTTGCTGCCGCAGCGCTTGGTGTTGTGGGTTTTATGGCAGGATCTGAGCCTGCAAGCTTATCGATTACTACGGGCGTTATTACACCCGCTTCTTTCTCTCTCGGGGCAACATCAATAGCCGCATTTGCAAGCGCAGCTGTGCTTGGCACCGTATCACTGGCAACCGGAATCAACTCTTATCATGAGCGTGTGGGGCTGGAACTGGATGTTAAAGACCTCGACGCCCAGCGCCGCGCCAAGCACCTGAAAGCCAGCTTCGGCGATAAATCACCCAACAGCGACCTGCTGAAGATGATGGAAAACGGCCAGCAGGACGCCGCCGAAGCCCAGCAGAAATGGATAGTTGCGTTAGAGCAGGAACGCGCCGCGCAGCACCAGCAGATACGCACCGGGCGCACCTGAGCACAATTTTTCTACCCAGCCGCCGCCAAGCACCACCAATTCTACTATCACTTATTCCCCTCGCCTGCGGGGGGATTTAGGGGGGAATGCTTCAGCGCTGCAGAATGGTGAGGCTCCGCTTCCCCCTGTATCCCCCGCAAGCGGGGGGCCTTAACTTTATAATCCCGTCCCTCAACCCGCCACATCCACTTCCAGCAGGCGGTGATATTCCTTCATCGCATACCGGTCGGTCATCCCGGCGATGTAATCGGCTACCACATGCGCGGTTACGAGCGTTCCGGGGCCGTCGGCACCCTTCTGCCATTCCGTTGGCAGGCATTCCGGCTCAGCATGGAAAAACGCGAATAAGGCTTTCACGATGCGGCGCGCCCGGCTGGACATGCGGTTGACCTGGTAATGCCGGTACATACGCTCCATCAGGAACGCCTTCAGGCGGCGGTTCATCGCCTCCATTTCCGGCGAAAACGCCACCAAGGCCCGCCCGGCGAGGCGCACTTCCTCCACGCTCTGCACGCCTGATGCACGGACATTCTCCGCCGTCTGCGTCTGCAAGTCAGCGCACATGCGGTGAATCAGCCGGCGCAGCGATTCATGGATCAGGCGCGGCTCGGCCAGCCCCTTGTATTGCCCGACCACCTCCGCAAACACTGCGCCCACTTCCGGCACCGCCGCCAGATCATCAATACTGAACAACCCGGCGCGCAACCCATCATCCATATCATGGTTATGATAGGCGATATCATCGGCCAGCGAGGCCACCTGCGCCTCCAGGCTGGCATAGCTCTGCAACTCAAGGTTATGCAGGGCATTATATTCCGCCAGCGCCCGCGGCGGCTGGGCGCAAGGCCCGTTATGCTTGGCGATTCCTTCCAGCGTTTCCCATGTCAGGTTCAGCCCGTCGAACCCGGCGTAGCGATGCTCCAGCTTAGTCAGCGTGCGCAGCGTCTGCGCATTATGATCAAACCCGCCAAACTCGCGCATGGCCTCGCGCAGCCCGTCCTCCCCCGCATGGCCGAACGGCGTGTGCCCCACGTCATGCGCCAGGCTAAGCGCCTCCGCCAGATCCTCATTCAGCCCCAGCACCCGGCAGATGGAGCGGGCGATCTGCGCCACTTCCAGGCTGTGCGTCAGCCGCGTGCGGTAATGGTCGCCCTCATGATTGACAAATACCTGCGTCTTATATTCCAGGCGGCGGAAGGCGGCGCTGTGCAACACCCGGTCGCGGTCGCGCTGGAAGGGGCTGCGGTGCGCGCATTCGGCCTCCGGGTACAGGCGTCCCCGGCTCTCGGATGGGTGGGCGGCGTATGGGGCAAGCGGCATGAATGACCTTGGTAATGCTGGTGTCAGCAATATTTTTGCTTTTTTTGGTTAACGGCACTATATTAGCCTCCATGCAGACGAGCAACGAATCTCTTTCCCCGGACACCCCTTTTGCGCTTACCGATGCCGCCGCCGCGCGTATCGCCTACTTACTGTCGGACGAACCTCCCGGCACGCGCTTCTGGATCGGCGTGGACGGCGGCGGCTGCTCGGGCTTTCAATACAAATTCGATTTAAGCAACAAAGCCCCGGAAGCAAGCGACCATCTCATCACCCACGGCGCGGCAAGCGTCGCCATTGATGACATCTCCCTCGGCCTGCTGAAAAATTCCGTGCTGGACTACACCGAGGACATGTCCTCCGCCGGCTTCGAAATCAAAAACCCTAACGCCACCGCCAAATGCGGCTGCGGGAATTCATTCTCGGTGGCGTTTTAGTGGATACAGATTCAAAGAAATCGTTATGGCTTGCAATTGCATTTGCAGGGGCATGGTCAATATTACTGCTTCTGCCGCTCATCCTGAATGGGGAATGGGTGCTTGCGCGGCAGGGATACCGCTATCCCTATTTAATGGACTTATTCCACCGCGCATTTGTTGACGGCGCGCTTTACCCACGCTGGTTGCCCGACCTTGCCGGCGGATATGGCAATCCGACATTTGTTTATTATCCCCCGCTATTCTGGTACATTGCGCTGCCCTTTTCGCTGCTTACCCATGACCCCATAGTAAGCTCGCTCATTGCGACATGGACCATTCTGCTGGCAGGCGGCATAGGCATGTACAAAATCGCCAGCCGCTATTGCAGCTTAGCCGGCTCGCTTAGCATTATTATGCTTTTTTATCTTTTTCCCTATATTCTGGTCCAGATATACATGCGTGGCTGCATTTCAGAACTGACGAGCATGATGATGTGCCCGTGGCCGCTTTATTTTCTGCTTCAGATAGAAGATAAATTTCACGCCGGACAGCCGGTTTTTGCACCAGCTTTACTCTTTTCACTGACGCTCAGTCTGGTCATTTACGCCCATCCTCTTATAACCTTAATTACCCTCTCTTCATTAGGCTTATTGATGGCCAGCATATGGGCGGATGCCAAGTTCAATAAGCGTTTATTATACACCCTATCTGTAGCAACACTATTAGCGCTGATCATCAGCTCGCCATACTGGCTAAATTTGTGGCTTATGCGGCATGACGTGCGCAGCGGCGCGGCCATTCATATAAAACCCAGGCAGAATCTTGATATCATCATTCAAACACTTGATAAACACTATCTTTCATATGTATATGCATTACTAGCCGTAATCGGATGTTTTTTTAACAAGGCAGGCACGTTTACCAAGTGTACTCTAACAATTATTATTTTATGCTTCTTTGCATTGAGCACATCGTATCTTCTTCCTGTCGTTCGCCTCATCCCCTTGGCAGATGTTATCCAGCTTCCAATGCGTTTTCTGTCTGCCTGGATACCATATGCCTTGCTGGCAATATGCTTTCTTATAAAGCGCCTTGAGAATGCAACGCTTCATCCATTAGCGAGCCGGCTCCCACTTCTTATATGCCTGGGTATGCTGGGTATATGGCTTGCTTATCTATTTCCAAAATTTAGGCCGATAACAGACTTTGCCGCCTATAAGCAAAAAATTCTATACACCACCTCCGACATGACGCATGCGCGGGAATTCACCCCGATTGATACAGATTTTAGAATACTTGTAAGCCGATACCTCAGAAATATCCCGCTTGTGCAGGTGCAAAATAGCTTATCTCCCTTCCTTGAAATAAAGTCCGAGCGTAAAGATTCATATCTTGCGTTCAATATTCATGCCTTACCTTCTAGAATGGAGAAAATTGCTGAAAGTGGCTTTCCGGTTATCATTAATCAGCTCTATATGTCCGGGTGGATTATTATTGTAAACGGCAAGCCAATATCCTTAACGGAGGCTGTACACCCATCAGCTTTAACCGAGCCAGCCTTAACAGTTGATAAAATGGGATTGATGCGCCTGTGGCTGAAGGGAGCGGAAGAATACCATGTCGAAGCCTGGTATGATGGCCCGCCTTACTGGAAGAAACGCAATGCAATGATCGCTCTTCTGGTGCCGATACTCATATACAGCCTGCGGCGCACCTCCACTACCCTCTCTGCCCAAACGATTGCATGACCCTCTCAATCGCCACCTGGAACGTCAACTCCATTAAACAGCGCCTGCCGCATCTGATGCAGTATGCGCAGGAGGAAAAGCCGGACATTCTCCTGTTGCAGGAGCTGAAATGCACCAAAGATGCGTTTCCCTATCTGGAAATTGAAGAACTGGGCTATAATGCCGCGCTTGTCGGTGAGAAAAGCTACAACGGCGTCGCCATTCTCTCTAAATTTCCGCTCGACGATATATGCGATTTCCTACCGGGCGATGCATCGGATACGCATGCGCGTTACATTGAGGCCGTGGTCAGCCTGCCGCAGGGCGGCGCTTTGCGCGTGGCCTCGGTGTATGTGCCAAACGGGCAGGAAGTAGGCTCCAACAAATTCCACTATAAGCTCGCTTTCCTGGAGCGCTTGCAGGCGCATATGCAAGGATTGCTTGCCTATGAGGAAATGCTGGTGGTGGGCGGGGATTACAACGTGGCCCCCCTGCCCTCGGATGTGTATGATCCGGCGCATCTCAACGGCAGCGTCTGCTACCACCCCGAGGAGCGCGCGCGCTTTCGCGCCATCGAGCATCTGGGCCTGTACGACGCCTACCGACTGCTGCACCCGAACCCGGGCGAGCACGGCTATACATGGTGGGACTACCGCGCCGGTTCCTGGGCGATGAACAAGGGTATGCGCATAGACCATCTGTTACTCTCGCCGCAGGCGGCGGACCGGCTTACGCAATGCGAGGTAGCCAAGCAGGTGCGCGGCTGGGAACGCGCGTCCGACCATGCGCCGGTAGCTGTGCAGTTAGTGCTGTAATTACACCGCCATCAATAATGCCGCCACTTTCCGCTCCTCACCCAGCAGCACATTGAATGTCCGGCAGGCCGCTCCGGTGTCCATCACCTCAACCGCAATACTCATGGCTTTCAGGTGCGCCCGCACTGAGATATCCAGCCATTCCATCCGCGCACCGCTTCCAATCAGCAGCAGCTCAGTACCGCTGCCTTCCAGCGGTGCCAGCATCTGCAGCGTAATATCCGCTGCCAAACTCGCTGTTACCGCTACCGTGCGCTCTGGCAACACCAGTACCGAACCGGTAAATGTCTCACCGCCAATGAGGAATGCGCCATTACCGTAACGCTGAATCAGTTGGCGGCCTTTCGGGACAAGGGGAGTTATATCCATGATAAGCTATTATATATAATAATTTTTCTGAGAAATATTTACCATACTAACACGTGCAGCTTTCGGATAATAGTCACATGATTGTCATTTTAGTTTCAGCACTCTTTTTGTTAAAATAAAGAAATATATTAACCTAAACTCAAATGGTTTTCTGACCTGCCATGCCAAATGAATTGATTGATTGTATCACCCGGGCATTCGACGACGGCGCAAAAGGAGTTCCATTTTTTCAGTTTCGAGAACGTCGCACGG
>CAYPEF010000050.1:13725-14751 GCA_964409675.1 uncultured Rickettsiales bacterium
ATTACACCGGCAGTCATATGAAAATGCTCGGGCAGAATCTTGATAAGTTGTATGCTCATGAACTGCGCGGTATCGATATCGAGCTGCCGGAAAGTTTCAACCCCCTGCTCCACCGCTATCTTGAACTCTCTGATGCGGAGATAGCTGCGCCGACCGAACGAACACAGGAAATTATTGACTCGGTCCGTCAGCTGCGCAATCCGAATTCGCCAGGTTTTCTCGATGGCACTTTTCAGGATTATGAAAAAGCCCCATTGGAGGAGTACGAAAAGTACCAATACTATGCTGGCCTCATAGAGAATATCCGCCAGTTTAACCAGCGTCTTGCAGTACAGGAGCACACCACCGTCAAGCAGTTGCTAAAGGGCAGAAATGGCATCGATCTTTTCGCACCAGATGGCAATACCCTGCTGAATGAGCGCCGTATGGAACAGCGCCACCTCACCCGTACCGGTGATGCAAATAGTGCACAGGGTTATGGCCGGATTAAAGCCAGTAATCACCATATGGCGGTACGGATGGAAGCACAGGCCAAAACGCTTGCTCCGGACGCAAAACGTATTTTAATCACCGGGCTTGCACATGCATCGCCAGAATTGGATATTGATGGATTGCATTATACGCCGTTTGAAGCCGAAGCGAAGCCAGTAGCGCATTTCCGCGTACGCAGCATGGGGAGTCACCTCAGTTGGCCGACAATTGCTGCAATCGATGCGGATACACCTGTTACGCGGGTTTTTGCAAACCCTAAAGTTTCCCGCCATAACGAAATTGATTATATCGCGTTATTGCCTCGCCAATCGGAGCAACCGTCTTATACCAAAATATCTGAATTTAATCATCACCTCCACTGGCATGTTATCGCCGCACCAGCCCTGCTTACGCCTGAACAATATACTAAGTTTAAAGAAAGAAACATACTGCCGCCTGATGTACCCGGCCCGCTTACCTTTACCCTACCCGCAGTGCAGCAATATGCAAAAAATTATTTAAAATGTAGTCGAAGTTAAAGTTTTTATCCTTACC
>CAYPEF010000050.1:14763-15191 GCA_964409675.1 uncultured Rickettsiales bacterium
AAAGACGGTATGAATCCTCTGCTGCAATTGCATAAGCAAGAGCACGAGAAATTATCTGTGATGGAATCGCAATTGTCGAAGATCAGGCAGGAAGCAAGTCAGTGGCAAGTAAACACCGGCGGCATTCCCGAACCGCTGGCGCAACGCCATGACAACCTCATGATGCAGGCCGGAAAGCTGCAAGACAAGCTTATAATAGCGGATCGCACCATGGAGAAATACCAGTCCGTCATGGCATCCATGGAGGACAAAGTTGAACGCATTAAAGAGACGATGAAAAAATTCACTATTCCTGACCCTACCGACGGTAAGGAGTGGAAAATGGTTTTCCCCTCGCTCCAGCGCGATCCACCGGTGCGTGGTAAGTAAATACCTAAATCGGGATCAGCTTCGGCCTTGTGCGGCGCAGCCAGGTAACGATCAGCAGG
>CAYPEF010000051.1:0-15057 GCA_964409675.1 uncultured Rickettsiales bacterium
GCCGCCTTGTTTTTCTTCCCCGCCTTCTGCGCATGCTCCCGCGCCGCCGCCACGAAGGAGGCGAACAGCGGGTGCGCCCCGAAGGGGCGGGATTTGAATTCGGGGTGAAATTGCACCGCCATGAACCAGGGATGGTCCTTCAGCTCCACGATTTCCGGCAAATGGCCGCGCGGAGACAGGCCGGAGAAGCGCAGGCCCGCCTGCTCCAGCTCCTCGCGGTAGGCGATGTTCACCTCATAGCGGTGGCGGTGGCGCTCGGAGATGTGGGGGGCGCCGTACACGCGCTCGGCCAGCGTGCCGGGCTGGATTTCGCAGTCATAGGCCCCTAAGCGCATGGTGCCGCCTAAGTCGCCCTCGCGCGAGCGGGTTTCCAGCACGTTGCCGCGCATCCATTCCGTCATCAGGCCGATCAGCGGGCCGCGCCCGTCCTTGTCCTCATAAGGGCCGAACTCGGTGGAAGACGCGTCCGCCATGCCAAGCACATTGCGGGCGAACTCGATCACCGCCAGCTGCATGCCGAAGCAGATGCCGAGATACGGAATGTTGTTTTCGCGCGCATACTGAATGGCGGCGAGCTTGCCTGCTACGCCACGTTCGCCGAAGCCGCCCGGCACCAAAATGGCGTCCACGCCGGCGAATTCCTTGCCCAACGCGTCTTTGTCCAGCGCCGCCGCGTCCACCCAGCGCACGCGCGCTTTCAGGCGGTTGGCAATGCCCGCATGGTCGATGGCTTCATCAAGCGATTTATAGGCGTCGCCGATGCCGGTGTATTTGCCGACGATGGCGATGTTCACCTCCCCTTGCGGGTGGTGAATGCGCTCAAGAATATCTTCCCAGCGCGCCAGATCAATCTGCCGGTGGTCGGGTGCGATGCCGAAATGGCGCAGCACTTCGCGGTCCAGCCCCTGCTCGCTGTAGCGGCGCGGCACTTCATAGATGCTTGCCACGTCTATGCCCTGAATCACGCATTCTTCGCGGATATTGCAGAACAGCGCGATCTTGCGGCGTTCGGAAAGCGGAATCTCGCGGTCGGCGCGGCAGAGCAATATATCCGGCTGGATGCCAATGCTTCTCAGCTCCTTCACCGAGTGCTGCGTGGGCTTGGTTTTCAATTCTTTGGCGGCGGCGATGTAGGGCACCAGCGTTAAGTGCATGAACAGCACGCGGTCGCGCCCCATCTGGTAGCCCAGCTGGCGGATGGCCTCGAAGAAGGGCAGCCCCTCGATGTCGCCGACCGTGCCGCCGATTTCGCACAGCACGAAATCCTCTTCCTCGGTATCCTTTAAAATGAATTCCTTGATCAGGTCGGTGACATGCGGAATCACCTGCACGGTGCCACCCAGATAATCGCCGCGGCGCTCCTTGGTGAGGAGCGTTGAATATATCTGCCCGGTGGTGACGTTGTCGGATTTGCGGGCGTTCACGCCGGTGAAGCGCTCGTAATGACCCAGATCCAGGTCGGTCTCCGCCCCGTCTTCGGTGACGAACACCTCGCCGTGCTGCGTGGGGTTCATGGTGCCGGGATCGACGTTCAGATACGGGTCCAGCTTGCGCATGCGCACTTTATAGCCGCGTGCTTGCAAGAGTGATGCAAGCGATGCCGAAGCCAAGCCTTTGCCAAGTGACGATACCACACCGCCGGTGATAAAAATGAATCGGGTCATATAATATTCCTCTTCGTCCATATGCTACGACCGCTTTTAAAAAGCAAGGCAATCTGCCGCGCGGTGGCCATTGTGCATTTTTCAACCACGCCCAATACCTGCTTCCACATCAAGCGCCTGGCGCACTGTTTCAAGAAAATTCGCCACTTCATACGGCTTGTTCACTACCGCCACAATTCCACGGGGAAGACTATCCGCGAACTGCTCGTTTCTTCTATGGAAAACCGGGCGTTTTTGTTGCATCAGAGGATGAGATAACTCGCGAAACATGTGGGTATTTTCCAGCGCCTCCATAGAATTTGCCGTGCATAGAAGGATTGGCGGTGGTGAAGGGATGTTACCGCATACTGCTTTAGCGAACCCTATGCCGTTACCAAACCGGCCACCTATGGCCTCGGGCATGTCGCAATCGCTGATAATCAGATCATAGGGCTTATGCAGATCTTGAAGCATTTTCCATGCCTGTTCAGGATGGCTGGTGCAATCCACATGATACCCCTGCTCACGGAGAATCTTCACCTCCAGGTTGAGCAGTCCTTCTTCATCGTCCAGGCATAGAATACGCGGCTGATCTCGCCCTGCTTGGCGGCCTGGCGCATGCCGCTTTACATGAGGCCGATGCCTGAAGGATGCCATTTACTCAGGCTTGGGCACTGCCGGTTCGGCAGGAGCCGGTATGTCTTTGGTGCTCGAATTGGCCGGCGCAGTGACTGCCGGTTCACTCACGCTATCCACTACCGAGTGCCGCCCGGATTGCCCGGCCATGATGGCCAGCGCCAGGCTGGAGGTGAGGAAAATCGTGGCCAGAATGGCGGTGGTGCGGGTAAGCAAATTGGCCTGTGAGCGCCCGGAGAGAAACTGGTTGCCGCCGCCCCCGGAGAGGCCCATGCCGTCCGCGTCGCTGCGCTGGAGCAGAATCAGCGCGATCATGAAAAGCACCACTATCGTGTGGATGACCAGCAATACCGTATACATTCCTTATCTTCCTTTATGTTATAAGCCGGGTTGGCATATTGCGGATGCCGAGGATAAAATTCCCGGCTGCACCCGGCGCAATAGGGCAGATTAGCGCGGGCGGGGAGGTTTTTCAAATACTTCCTGTCGGCAGGGGCTTTGTTTGGGAATTCCCTGCATTATCCCCGTCATCCCCGCACTGCGGCGGGGATGATGGCGCAGAAATCGTCCGCCGACAGGCTGGCACCGCCGACCAGCGCACCGCCGACACTGGGCAGATGGAGGATTTCCTTGGCATTTCCGGGCTTTACGGAGCCGCCGTAAAGGATTTGCACATCCCGTCCGGCGGCGCGGGCGATGCAGGCATGCATAGCCTCAATATCCGTGAGCGTCGGCGTTTTCCCGGTGCCGATGGCCCAAACCGGCTCATAGGCAAGTACGCATTCGCCCGCGGGCAAGGCGGCTTTCACCTGCATGGTCACCACCGTTTCCGCTTCGCCGCGGTCGCGCTGCAACAGGGTTTCGCCGACGCAGATAATGGGGATAAGCCCTGTTTTCAGAGCCGCTTGCGCCTTGGCGTGCACGGCTTCGTCGTCTTCCGCGTGGTACTGGCGGCGCTCGGAATGGCCGAGGATGACGTGGGTGCAGCCAGCTTCTTTCAGCATATAGGCGCTGATATCGCCGGTATAGGCCCCCTCTTCCTGCGGCGCGCAGTCCTGCCCGCCGATCAGCAGCGTATCCCCCACGGCCGCGCTGATTTCGCGCAGCAGGGTGGCGGGCGGGCAGAGCAGTATGTCGGCGGCGGGCTTCTCAGCGCGCACATAGGCGGCGACGGCGGCGGCCAGCGGCAGCGCCTGGGCGCGATGGCCGTGCATCTTCCAGTTTCCGGCGATCAGCTTGCGGGTCATGGCGGTATTGTACCTTATAAAAAGTGTAACCGGCTGCACTTAGCACAGATATTATCGCTTTGACAACACGCGCGGGTATTGTAGTTACATCGGGTGCAACTCTAACCGGTTATATCCACATGCTTAACACCCTCCGCCAGCATACCGGCGGCCTGATCGCCAAAATCCTGATTGCCCTGCTGGTCTTGAGCTTCGGCGTCTGGGGCGTAGGCGACGTGCTGCGCAGCCACGGCATGAAAAACGAAGTGGCGAAAGTGGACGGCCACCCGGTGAGCATCCAGGCGTTCCAGCGCGAGTATAAAAACGCAGAGGACGATCTGCGCCAGCGCCTCGGTGCGGATTACACACCGGAACTGGCGCGGGCGCTCGGCCTGCCGAAGCAGGTGCTGAACCGGCTGATCGAGCGGCAATTGCTGCTGGCGGAAAGCCGCACGCTCGGGCTGATCCCGAGCGATGAGGCGGTGGCGCGCGCGATTCGCAAGAATACCATATTCTTTAATGAGAAAAACGTCTTCGACAAATCCCGCTTCGTGGAATCCCTGCGCCGCAATAACCTCTCGGAAGCAGCCTATATCGACATCTTGCGCGACCAGATGGGCATTCAGCTCCTGATCGAGACCGTCACCGCTGCCCCGGTGCTGCCGGAAAGCGAAGTGGCGACCATTGCAGGCATGCGCGCAGAAAAGCGCGTGGCGGAGATTTACCAGTTGCCTCTGTCGCTGGTGCATGACGGGCCGAACCCGGACGATGCGGCGCTGGAGGCCTATTATAAGGCGCACGCGCAGGAATTCACCGTGCCGGAGCTGCGCCGCTTTTCCTATGTCAGCTTTACCAGCGGAAACGTGAAAGACGCCAAACCGACCGATGCGGAGATTGAGCGCGCCTACCAAGAACGCCGAGAGGAATTCACCAGGCCGGAGCGCAGGAAAGTGGAGCAGATGCTGTTTTCCGCCAAGGCAAAAGCCGATGCCGCCAGCGCCATGCTGAAAGAAGGCAAGCCATTCGCAGATGTGGCAGCCAAGGCGGGAGCGCTCAACAAAACCAATTTGTCGCTCGGCGCTATTGGCAAGGAATCGCTGCCGGAATCGGCGAAAGAAGCGGTATGGGCGCTGAAAGCGGAAGAAGCGAGCGCACCCATCAAGGATGATTTCGGCTGGCATATTTACCGCGTCACCGGGACACTTCCCGGCGGCGTGCTTCCGCTTGCGGAAGTGAGGGCACAGATTGAGAAAGACCTGCAGGAGCAAGGCAGCGGCAGCGCCCTCAGCCAGCTGGCTAACAAGCTGGAGGATATGCTCGCCGGCGGCGGCACGCTGGAAGAAGCGGCAAAAAGCCTGGGCCTGAGCGTTAAGCATCTCGGCCCCGTGGATCGGCAGGGCAACCAGCCGAACGGCCAACCCGCCAAAGACCTGCCCGAAGCACCGGAATTCCTCGCCAACGCGTTCAAGACAGATGCCGGGAACGACTCTTCCGTGTTCATGGGCGAAGGCGGCACGTATTATCTTGTTCACATGGATGAAGTGACGCCTGAGCAGCCGAAACCGCTGGCGCAGGTGAAAGAAGAAGTAACCGCCGGGTGGAAAAAAGAGCAGAAGCTGGAGCGCCTGCAAAAGCTCGCCAATGACACCGCCGCCGCCATGAATGACCCCGCCAAACGCGTGGAAGCGTTGAAGAAACTCGGCGTCAATCCCTTCTCCTCCGGCCCGCTGAAGCGCGGCGAAACCAAAGCGGCGAACGGCACGCCCTTGCCCCCGGCGCTGGTGGATGAGCTGTTTACGCTCACGCCCGGTCAAAGCAGCAAGCCGGTGGCGGCGGTGGGCAACAGCATGATGATCGCCGTGCTGAAGGAGCGCATCAAAGCCCCCGCGAACGCGGACGGCAAGGATATCGCCGGCTTCCGCCAGACGCTGGAGGAAATGAGCCGGCAGGAATTGCTGCGCGAATATATCGATTACCTGCACGATAAGCATCCCGTGTCCATCGATGCGGAAGCCGTGGCGCTGGCCAGCGGCGCGAATAGAGAGCCATGAGACAACCCTTCACCCTCCAGCCCTCTCTGGAAACCTTTACGCAAGGCCTGAGCGAAGGCGTGCCGCAGCTGGTATGGACGGTGCGCTCGGCGGACCTGGATACTCCCGTTTCCGCCATGCTGCGGCTGATGGATGAGCGCACGCCGTCGTTCCTGCTGGAATCGGTGGAAAAGGGCGAGACGCGCGGGCGCTACTCGGTGATCGGCCTGCTGCCGGACGTGATCTGGCGCTGCGAAGGCGACAAGGCGGAAATCGCCTATGCCGACTCACCGCACGGGGCGGAGTTCGCGCCCTGCGAGGACACCAGCCTGGAGGCATTCCGCGCGCTCTACCAGGCGTCGCAATTCCCCATTCCGGAAGGCCTGCCGCCGATGGCTGCCGGGGTGGTGGGGTATATGGCCTATGACATGGTGCGCCAGATGGAGCATCTGCCGAACATGCCGGAAGATACGCTGCATATCCCCGACGCCTGCTTCGTCCGCCCGAAAATCATGGTAATTTTTGATGCGGTGACGGACAAGATGTTCATCATCACCGCCCTGTGGCCGGACGCCTCGCGCGGCGACGCCCAGGCGGCCTATGCGGCGGCTGAGAAGCGCATAAGCTGGGTGATCGAGCGCCTGCGCGCGCCGCTGCCGCAAAGCCATTACCGCGGCAACGGGGTGAAGCCGGAGGATTTCACCTCCAACACCCCGCGCGACGCCTACGACATGATGATCGAAAAAGCGCGCGAGCATATCCGCGCCGGGGATATTTTCCAGGTGGTTCTGTCGCAGCGCTTCCAGGCGAAATTTCCGCTGCCACCCTTTTCTCTCTACCGCGCGCTCAGGCATTTGAACCCGTCGCCGTTCATGTTCTACCTCAATTTCTGCGATTACCAGATTATCGGCTCCAGCCCGGAAATCCTGGTACGCCTGCGCGATGAGAAAGTCACCATCCGCCCGATCGCGGGCACGCGCAAGCGCGGGCGCAACAAGGCAGAAGATGAAGCGCTGGCGAAGGATCTGCTTGCCGACCCGAAGGAGCTTTCCGAGCATTTGATGCTGCTCGATTTGGGGCGCAACGATGTCGGGCGCGTGGCGAAAATCGGCAGCGTCACCACCACGCAGAAAATGCATATCGAGAATTACAGCCATGTGATGCATATCGTCTCCAACGTGGAAGGCGTGATCGATGCGAAATACGACGCGCTCAGCGCCATGGTCGCGGGCTTTCCGGCAGGCACTGTCTCTGGCGCGCCGAAAGTGCGCGCCATGCAGATCATTGACGAACTGGAGCGGCACAAGCGCAGCTTTTATGCCGGCTGCGTCGGCTATTTCTCCGCCAGCGGCGATATGGATACCTGCATCGCGCTGCGCACGGGTTTAATTAAAGACGGCGTGCTGACGCTGCAGGCCGGCGGCGGCATCGTCGCCGACTCCAACGCCGAAGACGAATACCAGGAATCCCTCAACAAAGCCAAAGCGCTGATGCGCGCGGCGGAACAGGCGGCGGGGTTCGCGTGAGGGAAAAAATTGCGCCTCTTTACATTACAAAAGCAAGCAGCATTATTGCGCGCAACGCCAGCATGTTGAAATACCGTCGTCCCGGCGCAGGCCGGGACCCAGGCCATGCATCCGCAATAAAGCATAAACCAGGCACAAACAGCGCTCGTTTTTTACCTTGTCCGGAGGAGTGGCATGGGTCCCGGCCTGCGCCGGGACGATGGTATGAAAGTGTCATGCAATACTATCGCTTGCACTCGCAATAACGGAAATGAGGTAGTCATGAAACCCCTTCAGCACCTGCTTGATAACAACCGCACCTGGGCGGCGCGCACCTGCGAGCAGGACCCGCAGTTTTTCCAGCATCTCTCGGAGCAGCAGAGCCCGGACTATCTCTGGATCGGCTGTTCGGATAGCCGGGTGCCGGCGAACCAAATCATCGGCCTACCGCCGGGCGAGGTGTTTGTGCACCGTAATGTGGCCAACGTGGTGGTGCATTCTGATCTGAACTGCCTCTCCGTGCTGCAATACGCAGTGGAGGTGCTGAAGGTGCGGCATGTGATCGTCTGCGGGCATTACGGCTGCGGCGGCGTGCGGGCGGCGCTGGAGGGGATGAAGCTGGGGCTGATCGACAACTGGCTGCGGCATGTGCAGGACGTGCGCATCAAGCACATCAACGCCTTCAAGTCGGAAATCGTGCAAGAGCAGCAGTGGGACCGGTTGTGCGAGCTGAACGTCATCGAGCAGGCGATCAGCGTCAGCCAGACCACCGTGGTGCAGGACGCCTGGGCGCGCGGGCAGGATGTAAGCGTGCACGCATGGATTTACCGCCTCACCGACGGGCTGATCCGCGATTTAGACCTCACCCTTACCGGCAACGGCATCATAGGCAAGCATTACGCGAATGCAGTAGAGCGGGTGATGGGACAGGGAGGGCAGCCATGAACATCCTCCTGCTCGATAATTACGACAGCTTTACCTATAACCTGCTGCATTACCTCGGCGAGCTGGGGGCGAAAGCGCGGGTGGTGCGCAATGATGCCATTGCGGTGGCGGATGTGATGCGGGAAAAGCCGGACGGGATCGTGATTTCACCGGGGCCGGGCACGCCGGATGAATCGGGTATTTGCCTGGAGCTGATCAAGGCCGCCTCGGGGGTGATTCCGCTGTTTGGCGTCTGCCTCGGGCAGCAGGCGATTGGGCAGGTATTTGGCGGCAAGGTGGTGCGCGCGCCGAAGCCGATGCACGGCAAAGTGAGCCCGGTGTTTCATGAGGGCAAAGCGGTATTCAAGGGCCTGCCCAATCCGTTCAATGCCACGCGCTATCATTCGCTGATTGTCGAGCGTGAGTCACTGCCGGAGTGCCTGTATGCCACGGCGTGGACCGAAGACGGCCTGTTGATGGGCCTGTCGCATACATCGCATAACACGCACGGGGTGCAGTTCCATCCCGAGAGCATCGCGTCCGAGCATGGGCATGCGATTCTCAAGAACTTCCTGAGCGGGATTTAAATGTCGGTCAATGTCATTCAGGATATTCTGAAACTGCTGGCCGACGGCGCGAACCTGCCGCATGAGCGGGCGGTGCGCGCCTTCCAGATCATCATGAATGGCGGCGCGACGCCAGCGCAGATGGGCGCATTCCTGATGGGCCTGCGCATGAAGGGCGAGACGGTGGAGGAAATCGCCGCCGGGGCGGAGGTGCTGCGCGTGAAAGCGCCGAAGGTGGCGGCGCCGGAGGGTGCCATCGATGTCTGCGGCACCGGCGGCGACGGGATGAAGACGCTGAATATTTCTACCGCCGTGGCCTTCGTGGTGGCTGCCTGCGGAGTGCCGGTGGCCAAGCATGGCAACCGCGGCATTTCCTCCGCTTCCGGTTCGGCGGATGTGTTGGCGGCGCTGGGGGTGAATATTAACGCGCCGGTGCCGGTGATCGAGCGCTGCATGCGCGAGCTGAACCTTGGCTTCATGATGGCGCCGCAGTTCCATGCCGCCATGCGCCACGTGGCCCCGGTCCGGCAGGAGCTGGAGCTGCGCACGGTGTTTAATTTGCTCGGGCCGCTGGCCAATCCGGCGCAGCCGCCATACCAGATGGTCGGCGTCTTTGCGCGGGCATGGGTGGTGCCGGTGGCGCAGGTGCTGAAAACATTGGGACTGAAACGTGCCTGGGTAGTGCATGGCTCGGACGGCATGGATGAACTGACGCTCAGCGGCACATCATACGTGGCGGAGTTGGTGGAAGGCGCTATCCATGGCTTCGAGATTCGCCCCGAGGACGCCGGGCTTCCGCCTGCTTCCGCCGAAGCGATACGCGGCGGCGATGCGACGCAGAATGCGAAGGCGATGCAGGAATTGCTACTTGGCATGCAGTCCGCCTACCGCAACGCGGTGCTGCTGAACGCGGCAGCGGCGCTGATCATCGCCGGGAAAGCCGGCTCGCTGAGCGAGGGCGTTTCGATGGCCGCCGACGGCATCGACAGCGGCAGGGCCTATGCGATTTTGCAGAAACTGATGGTGATGAGTCATGGAAGCGCATAATACCCTCGCCGAAATCTGCCGCGATAAAATGGAGCATGTGCGCAAATCGCGCCGCGCCGCGCCGGAGAGCCGGCTGCTCGATGAAACGCGGCATGCCAGCCCGCCGCGCGGGTTCCGGGCGCAGTTACAGAAAAGCGCGGAAATGCCGGGGTTCGGCCTGATTGCGGAAATCAAGAAGGCAAGCCCGAGCAAGGGGCTGATCCGGGCGGATTTCAACCCGGCGCAGCTGGCGGAAGCCTATACGGAGGGTGGCGCGGCCTGCCTTTCAGTGCTCACCGACGAGCCGTATTTCCAGGGGCATGACGATTACCTGAGGCAGGCGCGCGCCGCCTGCCAGCTTCCCTGCCTGCGCAAGGATTTCATGCTGGATCCCTACCAGATCGTGGAATCGCGCGCGCTGGGGGCAGATTGCGTGCTGCTGATCATGGCGGCGCTCGGCGATACGCAGGCCCGTGAATTAATGAGCGCCGCGCGCTCGCTCTCACTGGACGTGCTGGTGGAGGTGCATAACGAATATGAGCTGGATCGCGCCTGCGTGCATCTGGAGCCGGACATGGTGGGCATCAATAACCGCGATCTGAAAACATTCATCACTGACCTTGATGTTTCAATGCGCGTGAGCCGCTATATCCCGCCGGATATTCTGCGCGTTTCCGAATCGGGCATCAGCGAGCATGCGGACTTGCTGTATTTAAGCGGCTGCGGGATCCGCGCGTTTCTGGTCGGCGAGTCGTTGATGCGCAAGGAGAACGTGGCGCTGGCGACGCGGGAGTTGCTGGGGAAGGACCACGTTAAGCCTTAGCGCACCACCGGGCGCAGTGCCGGAACGCACGCAAGCATACGCACAAAAACATATGTAGCCGCAAAAATACCAATCACGCAGGCGCAGGCGTAAAAGGTATCCAATGGTTTCCCGATCAGCGGTATCGCAATACGGGCAAACAGCATATGTGCGCCGTAAAGCCCCAGGCTGTAGCGTCCCGCACCGGCAATCCATGCAGGCCCGCGCCAGCGAGGTTTCTTCAGGCAAAGCATAAACAGGCCCGCCGCATAAGGAAGCGTGCTAAGCAAGCAGAATATATACTCGAATCCAATCTGATAGACATGCTGAATCATCCGCCATTCTATATATTGCAGCATGATACCGCCCAGCATTATTGTCAGGCAGACAGCGCAGGAAGGCAATTTTTCCCGGTATTGGTATATTGCCGCACCGACGGTGAGATAATATAGCCCTACCGTCAGCCCTACTGCGTGTGATGCATTCACTGTTTGTACATCGAGCGCGCCGGATGCGCTCTGTAACACCACCACCAAGGAAGCCGCATACGCTAAGAAAGCGCACGCCAACAGCACGCCCAACCTCAGTGTGCTACGTAAAAGGCAGAAAATGATTATACCCACAATAAGCGTGTTTAAAAACCACAGATGCACATCGGTTCCTTTTAACAATAGATTGAGCGGCGCATGCATAATCGCGTCCGATTTAACATGCATGTTTACTGCCAGCCGACGCAGGGGATTTGGGGATATAAGCAGGCCGTAGATATTCCACGGTAAGAAAAAATAGACACTGTTCCATATCACAACCGGCACAATCAAGCGGCGCATATAATGTTTTAGCACGCGGCGCGCCGGCTCGCCTTGCCGGACAAAACGCCTTTGCAGGTAAAATCCGCTGGTGATGAAGAAAAAAGGAACAGCGCAGCGTGCCAGCAGGCTTAGCGCTTCATGCATGCCTGTTCCGCGATACGAAAAAAAGAATGTTGAGTGAATGAAGATCACGCCAAGGATGCAAAAAGATTTTGCGGCATCAATGCTGCTGTTGCGCATATCGGAAGCGTGGTGCATGTGCGGATTCCCCAAGTGAAGGCGCAAGTCTATATTATTCATAGATATGCATTATATCTATCGATTACTTAACAACGGCAGGCAAGGTATATGACGTGGCATGAAGCGCTGCGGATACCCCTCCTGTTGTCATTCATGCGGCACCTTGACGCTCCTTCCCCCCTCGGCTATCTTGCCGCACATGGAGACATTCTGGAACCTTGTGCACTGGCAGGACGCGCTGGCGTTCGTGTTTTTTGCCGCCTGCTGGAAGGGCTACGCGCTTTATTCCGAGCATAAGACACGCGACGCCTCCAGCCTGCTGGCGGTGACCAACCGCTACCGTCTGCAATGGATGCAGGAAATGCTCAAGCGCGAAAACCGCACCATGGACTCGATCATGGTGGGCAATTTGCTGCGCAGCATTACTTTCTTCGCCAACACCACCATCTTTATCCTGATCGGCCTGATGAGTATGCTGGGCTATCATGACCGCGCCGCCGCCATTATCGAGGCTATCCCGGGCGCGCAATCCTCCAGCGGGTTTTTGTGGGAGCTGAAGATTTTCCTGCTGATCATTATTTTTATCTATGCGTTTTTCAAATGCACCTGGTCGCTCAGGCAGTATAATTACGCGGGGATTTTCGTGGTCTCCGCGCCGCCGGCGCGCGAGCGGGTGGAGGAGCATGCGGCGATTGCGGAAAAAGGCGCGCAGCTGGTGGCCAATGCGGCCAAACATTTCAATCACGGCCTGCGCGCCTATTATTTCGGGCTGGCGGTGCTGGCGTGGTTTGTGCATCCGTACCTGTTCATGGTGGCCACCGCTTTGGTGGTGTTCGTCACCCACCGGCGCGAATACCGCTCGATGACGCTGCAGGCGCTGTCGCGCTGATGGGCTCCACCTTTATCCGCCGCCCATGGGCGGAATTTGCTTCCCTGCAAGGTACAACTAATCAGCCAGTGGCGCTGGATACGCTGGTGGAGCTGAAGGATTACCGGCGGGAAGAGCGCACAAATGCCTGCGGGAGCGACCCACTGGACGTAATTGTGGCCTATGCGCAGGATGCGCTTCTCTATGATGCGATGAACCGCATTTATTCCGCCAGTGCAGCGCAATACGCGGCGGCGAAGGATGTGGATAAGGTCAATAAATTCCACCTTGCCTACCGCGCCGGTGCGCCGCTGCTGCTGCACCGGAAGCTGGCTGATATCGTGGTAGATGCGGCGATTGACCTCAACCGGCGGGATGGTTTCATTTTACGGGTCTATGACGGGCTGCGCACGGTGGAGGCAGCGTTTCTGCTTTATGACCATGCCGATCCGGCATGGCTCGGGTTCGATGCGAGCGGCGAGAAAACCCTGCCCGCCCTGCTCGCCGCGCCCGGCTACAGCGCGCATAACCGCGCGCTGGCGGTAGATAGCTCGCTGGTGGATGCGGAGGGCTGCGAGTTCGAGCGATTCGACCATCTGGATATGACGATCAATCACCGCGACTATGCGGGCAACGCCATCACGGCGCGGCAGAAGGAAGCGCGGCTGATCCGCGAACAGGCGTTCCAGCGCGCGGCGCTCACGCATAACACGCTGATCGCCCCGCTGATGGCCGAATACTGGGACGACCGCATGCCCGGCGAAGAAGCCGATCTCTGGCGGGTGATGGCGAGCATCCGGCGCTGCCTGAATCTAGCCCCGGCAGAAGCGAAGGCGGTGACATACGATCAGTTCGCGCAGCAATGGAACGCGCTTCCACGTGAGAAACTGGCGGCATTGTTCGGAGAACAGGCGCTGACACCGCCCGCGCCGCAAGCAATTATTTATCATGAAGCACTGAACCCGATTTATGACAGCGATCTGCCGGAATCCATGCGGCTGGCCAGCCACTGCCCGGCCTGATTTGTCATTGGGTAAATAAAGGCGGCTTTGCCCCCTCATTCGCGCGCTTCTTGATAATGCGCGCGATCATTTCCGCCTCATCCGGAATCCGGTATTCCCAGCGCTCCAGTACGCCTGTATCCGGCAGCACTCGGGCGATGCCATCAGTAATCAGCTTATCGGCGAAGCGGGAGGGCTTGGTGTTTCGATGCCCGGGCAGGCGCAGCAGGTAGAGCGGCTTGCCGGTGGCGGCGGCTTCGGTCATCATGTTCACCGAATCGTCGGTAACGATGAGGTAATCCGCCAGCCCCAGCAGCGCGAGGTAGGGATTGTCGCCGCTGCCGTCATAGCAATAGACACGCCCGTCCCCGGCGAATGCCTGCTTCAGCAGAGCAGCATTCTCCGCTCCCGTGCGGCGCGACGGGGTGATCAGCAGCGAACCTGCAAAGCTTGCATGCCACCGCCGCAGCCGCTCCACCACTTCCTGCATATGCGAAGATGTAAGCGTATAGCGGTTGGTGGAGCCGCCGAACAGCAGCGCCACGCGCGGCACGGGGTAAGCGGCAAACTGCGTATCCCAGCGCTGCGCCGCTTCGTTCAAAAACCGGCTGCGGATGGAATGCAGCGCATAGTGCGTGACCACAACATTATGATGGGATTTGCGTGCGATGCGGTCATGCGCCATGGCGACCACCAGGTCGAAGGCGGCGATATCGCAACGCGGGTCCTGGATATGCACGAAGAAGGGGGGGGCGATAGTGGTATCGCCCTCTTCCGTTTTTCCCCATACCCCGAACCGGCTCAGCGCCATCGCCACCGCCGCCGCGCGCCTGCCGCAGCTGATGATGATGCGCGGCAGTGGGGCCGACAGATCATCACCACCCCGGCGCAGGCCGAATTTAAACAATAACCATAACAGCAGCGGGAAAGTGTTTACATACACCGCATTGGGAATCCAGCCGAAGGGCGCGCGAAGCCGGCAGGTTTTCATTACCGGCTCCACCCCCAGCGCCAGCGCCAGCGCGCGCACCTGCGCAACCATCCCGGCGGAGCCGTCGGTGATGCCCCATATGGCTATCGGATTACCTGCCATAGGCTAGCTCCTCATTTGCTTAATTAACCAGCACAATCCAAGAAAAATTGTTGCCGCGCTAACAGGAAATAATGCAACCAACCCGATAATGCCAAACAGCGCAATCATAGCATCCAAGATATTACCAGCAGGAGCTTCCTGCCCAGTATTATAAAGATATGCAATGCGAAGTAAAAAAGGGATAAGACAAGCTAAAGTGAATAACCATGCCCATAATATGCGCCGCCAATCTACTTTTCCCCATACGCCCATAAAGGAATTTAACAAAGCAATAACCACATCCAGCATATCAGAGCAACCCATTAGACTTGAAGGAATAATGCCCGCGCATGCCCACGATCAGATGGTCGTGCACGAACACGCCGAGCGGCTTGCCGGCGGAGACGATCTGCTTGGTCATTTCGATGTCGGCTTTGCTGGGGGTGATGTCGCCACTGGGGTGGTTGTGGACGAGAATGACGCCCGCCGCGCCCAGCTCCAGCGCGCGCTTCATCACCTCGCGCGGATAAATGGGCGTCTGGTCGATGGTGCCTTTCTGCTGCATTTCATCCGCCACCAGCTTAAGCTTATGGTTTAAGAAAAGCACGTGGAATTCCTCATGGGTTTTGTGGCCGATATGCTGGCGGCAGTAATCGAGCAGCGCCGTCCAGTTCTGGATAACGGGCTTGTCCTGCACTTCTTCCTT
>CAYPEF010000052.1:0-14753 GCA_964409675.1 uncultured Rickettsiales bacterium
TGGCGGTCTTGCCGGTCTGGCGGTCGCCGATGATCAGTTCGCGCTGGCCGCGGCCAATCGGAATCAGCGCGTCGATGGCTTTAATGCCGGTGCTCATCGGCTCGTGCACGGATTTGCGATAGACGATACCGGGGGCTTTCACTTCCACGCGGGCGCGGGTGACATCGGTCAGCGGACCCTTGCCGTCAATCGGGTTGCCCAGCGCATCCACCACGCGGCCTAGCAGGCCGCGGCCCACCGGCGTATCCATGATGGTGCCGGTGCGCTTGACGATCTCGCCTTCGCGCACGGCGCGGTCGGAGCCGAAATACACGATACCGACATTGTCGGTCTCCAGGTTGAGAGCAAGGCCTTTCATGCCGCCGGCGAACTCCACCATCTCGCCCGCCTGCACGCCGCGCATGCCATACACGGTGGCGATACCGTCGCCCACCGACACGACCTGCCCGGTTTCGGCGATCTCGGCTTCCGGCTGGAAACCGCTGATCTGGGTTTTGAGGATGGAGGAAATTTCCGACGGGCGGATATCCATGATAGTCTAGCTCCTAGAGGTTATTAATCACTGCCTAGGCATGCGCCGGCAGCGAGGTTGCTTTAAGCTGCGCGTTCAGCCTGTCCAGCTGCCCGGCAACGGAATAATCGATGCGCACGTCGCCCACGCGGATCACCACGCCGCCGATCAGGCCCGGCTCCACGCGGGATGCCACCAGCGCCTTCTTGCCATACAGCTTGCCGATTACATTAGCAAGCGCGGTGGAATCGGCGTCGGAGAGCGGCTTGGCGGAATCCACCTCCACGCTCAGCTCGCCCCTTCTGTCGGCCAGCAGGCGGAAGAACGCGTTGGCCACGTCCGCCAGCAGGCTCAGGCGATTGTTCTGCGCCAGCCGCGCAATGAACTGGCGGGTGAGGGGGTGCGCCTTGCCTTTTTCCAGCAATACCTGCAGCGCCTTGGCCTTGGCTTCGCGCGAGAGCAGGGGGGTGCTTAGGAAATCGGCGACATTTTTATCGCTCTCCGCCGCGTCCGCCAGTACGCGCAGATCTTTTTCCACGGCATTTTCCGCCTTTTGCTCAATACTTAAGGCAAAAAGCGCATCGGCATAGCGTTTGGCGATGGTGAAATGATCGGCGCTGGCCATTTGTATCAGGGTCTTTCCGGCAGGTTTACTGGTAAATTGGCCGCAACCTAGCAAAAAAACCGTGTATGGCAATAGTAAAATACACAGTTCTGCGGAAAGTAATCATTACGGATAATTAAATTTATACTTATAGCATAGCTGGCGTGAGTTCGTGGCTTGTATATCCTAAGTTGTATCGCTGTTATTTTCCGGGTTTGCCCCTTGTCAGTCGCATAATACTCGCTATTATGCCTATCCCCTGTAAAATCAATAGAGTGTCCAATGAACGCGCCCGCTATCCCTCGCTATAACGTCAAGGAAACCGAAGCCAAATGGCAAGCAAGCTGGGAGCGGGAAGGGGCATTCAAGGCCGAATTGCAGGCTTCCGCGCCGAAATATTACGTGCTGGAGATGTTCCCGTACCCCTCTGGCCATATCCATATGGGCCATGTGCGCAACTATACGCTGGGCGACGTGATGGCCCGTTTTAAGCGTTCGCAGGGCTTCAACGTGCTGCAGCCCATGGGCTGGGACGCCTTCGGCCTGCCTGCCGAAAACGCTGCCATCGAGCGCAACACCCACCCGGCCACGTGGACATACGCCAATATCGACGCTATGCGCGCGCAGCTGAAGACCATCGGCCTGTCCTACGACTGGTCGCGCGAGATTGCCACCTGCAGCCCGGATTACTACAAGTTCGAGCAGTATTTCTTTCTGCAGTTCTTAAAACACGGCATCGCCTACCGCAAGGAAGCCTATGTCAACTGGGACCCCGTGGATAACACCGTGCTCGCCAACGAGCAGGTAATCGACGGGCGCGGCTGGCGTTCGGGCGCGCCGGTGGAGCGCCGCAAGCTCTCGCAATGGTTCCTCAAAATCTCCGATTATGCTGAGGAATTGCTCACCGCGCTGGATGGCTTGAAAGACTGGCCGGAGAAGGTGCGCCTGATGCAGGAGCGCTGGATCGGCAAGTCGTACGGGGCGACGCTGAAGCTGGAGATAACCGGCGGGCAGGGGGGGGAGGTACTTGATATTTATACCACCCGCCCCGATACGATTTTCGGCATGTCCTTCTGCGCTATTTCCCCTAACCACCCGCTGGCGGCGCGATTGGCAGAAAACAATCCCGCCATGGCCGCTTTTATCGAGGAGTGCAATCGCCTCGGCACCAGTGAGGAATCCATTGAGAAAGCCGAAAAAAAGGGCCTGGATACGGGACTCCGCATCCGCCACCCGCTGGAAGACCGCGAAGTGCCGCTCTATGTCGCCAATTTCGTGCTGATGGATTACGGCACCGGAGCGATTTTCGGCTGCCCGGCCCATGACCAGCGCGACTTTGAATTCGCCACCAAATACAACCTGCCGATTCTCCCCGTGGTCGGTCCAGACGGGCAGGCCCAGCCGCTGACGGAGTCCTATACCGGCCCCGGGATCCTGATCAACTCACAGTTTCTCAACGGCTTAGGCGTGGAAGAAGCCAAGAAGCGAGCCATCGCCGCGCTGGAAGCCAAGGGGCAGGGGGCGGCTAAAATCAATTACCGCCTGCGCGACTGGGGCGTTTCCCGTCAGCGCTACTGGGGCTGCCCGATCCCGATCATTTACTGCGATTCCTGCGGCGCGGTGCCGGTGCCCGAAAAGGACCTGCCGGTCAAGCTGCCGGAGGACGTTACCTTCGACAAACCCGGCAACCCGCTGGACCACCATCGCACCTGGAAACACGTCAATTGCCCCGCTTGCGGCAAAGCAGCACGGCGCGAAACCGACACGTTTGACACGTTCTTTGAATCCTCCTGGTATTTTGGCCGCTACACTGCGCCCCACGCCCCCACGGCCTTCGACCAGCAGGCGCTGGCCTATTGGATGCCGGTGGATTGCTATATCGGCGGCATCGAACATGCCGTGCTGCATTTGCTCTATTCCCGCTTCTTCACCCGCGCCCTGAAAACCTGCGGTCTGATGCCTTGCGAGGAGCCGTTCAAGCGGCTGGAAACGCAAGGCATGATCTGCCACGAAACCTATAAATCCCCTGAGGGCAAATGGCTCACGCCGGATGAAATCGTCAAAGCCTCCGACGGCACCGCCAAAATGCAAGCATCCGGCGCAAGCGTCACCGTAGGCCGCGTGGAAAAAATGAGCAAATCCAAGCGTAACACCATCGATCCCACCCATATCATCACCTCCTATGGGGCCGATGCCGCCCGCCTGTTCATGCTCTCCGACTCCCCGCCCGAGCGCGATCTGGAATGGACCGACGCCGGCATCGAAGGCGCCTGGCGCTACATCAACCGCCTGTGGAAGCTGATGCAGCCCCACCGAAGCCTGTTTGAAGGGGCAGGGGAGGCCGCCGACATCACCGGCGACCTGCTGAAAACCCGCCAGCTCCTCCACCGCACCATCGCAGCCGTGACGCAGGATATCGAAGCCTTCCATTTCAACAAAGCCGTCGCACGCATCCGCGAGCTGACCAACGCGCTGGAGGAAGTCAGCCCTGACAACCAAGCCGCCCGCGCGCTCTTGTGCGAAGCTTTCCCGGTGGTGCTGGCGTTGATCCAGCCCTTCATGCCCCATATTGCCGCCGAGCTGGCTGAGCAGCTGGACATACCTCAATGCCTCTCCACTTGGCCGAAGGCCGACCCAGCGCTGACAGCGCAGGAAACCGTGACTGTCGCGGTGCAGATCAGCGGCAAGATGAAAGGCACCATCGAGCTTCCCAAGGATGCGCCCAACGACGCCGCCGAAGCAGCCGCCCGCGCCCTCCCTGCGGCAGCGGATGCCATCAGCGGTAAGGAAATCATCCGCGTCGTGGTGGTGCCGAACCGGATTGTCAATATCGTGGTGAAGTAGCTTTATCGTCAGTGGAAACCATTTGTCCGTCTGCCGACTCTGGTATATGAATACGCCATGCGGTGCCATCTACCCCTCCTGTTATTGACCTCCCTGACGTTGACTGCGCTCACCGGCTGCGGATTTGAGCCGCTGGCGGCTGCACACCGCGGCAGTGCTTCGCCCTCTTCACAGGAGCTGGCCTCGGTGGCGGTGGACCCGGTGCCAGGCCGTGTCGGGCAGGTGTTTCGCAACAGGCTGGAAGATAATCTCAATCCCAATGCATCCGCCGCGCCCAAGCAATACCGTCTGAGCGTGTCCCTTGCCACTATTTCCACCCCGGGTATTGTCGATACCACCGGCGCAATCCTGCGTTATACGCTGCGCATGGACTCTCACTATACGCTTATCCGCAACAGTGACGGTAAAATCATCCATACCGGCGATATCCGCCGCACCGCCTCCTATAATAACGTCCCCAATGCGTATTTCTCCACCTATGTTTCACAAGAGGATACTACTACGCGCCTTGCCGAAAGCCTGGCTGAAGAATACCGTATGCGCTTAGCGAGCATCCTGTCCAGCCATAACGCAGGGCAGGAGAATGGACAGGCCGGGCAGCCATGAAGCTCTCCGGCGGCAAGGCGGCTGCCGACTTTCTGGCTGGCCCGGACAAGCCCTTTTCAGCTGCCCTGATTTACGGACCAGACGCCGGCCTGATTCGTGAGCGCACACAGCAGATTATCCATAAACTGGTGCCTGATGCCGCCAACCCGTTTTCCTATCAGGAATTATCGGATGAGGACCTGAAATCCGACCCTGCGCGCTTGGCCGATGAATGCGCGAGCCTGAGTCTGACCGGGGAGCGGCGCGTGGTTTACATGCGCAATGCCGCCGACCGTCATACAAAGCTGATTGAAGCCTGCCTGCCCTCGCTAGGGCCCCAATGCTACCTGTTGGCCACGGCAGAGGAGCTGGGGCCGCGCTCCAGCCTGCGCCTCCTGTTCGAGCAGCAGAAGCAACTGGCGGCCTTGCCATGCTATCACGACGAGGGGGCCGACCTGCACACGCTGATTCAGGCGCACTTACAGCGTCATCGCTTGGCGGCTGACCGCGATGCTATCAGCTATATCGCCGCCCACGCGGGCAATGACCGGGCGGTGACGGTGAGCGAGCTGGAAAAATTGGCCCTTTACGCGGCCGACCAGTCAAAAATCACCCTGGAAGATGTTATGCGCCTGATGAATGACAACAGCCAGAACGATATTGACGACGTTGCCAGCGCGGTGGCGGACCGTAATGCCGTAATCGTTACGCAAAAGCTTAGCATTTTGCTGCGCGACGGCACGCAGCCGATTGCCATCCTGCGCATGGCACAGAAATATTTCCAGCGCCTGTACCAGCTGGCAGTCTCCATGGAAAACGGAAAAACACTCGATCAGGCAGTGGCGGAGCTGCGCCCGCCGGTGTTTTTCCGTCAGCAGCCGGTGCTGAAGCAGCAGGCGCGTTTCTGGAACCGCGCCCGGGCGGCGCGCGCGCTCCAGGTGCTGGGGGAGGCGGAGCTTGCCTGCAAATCCGGCGGCATCGCGCCCGGTCTGATCTGCAGCCAGGCGCTCACGCGCATCAGCTCAAAAGCCTCCGCCTAGGCGGCGCAGAATATCGTCCAGCTGCGCCAGGCTTTCGTAGGCAATGGTCATTTCTCCCTGCTGGCCGCGGTCATTAATGCAAACGCGCATGCCAAGATTGTCGCTTAGCGATTCTTCCAGCGCGAGAATATCCGCATCCTTGGGCGCGGTAGGCGCGGCCGGGCGCGATGCAGACATACGGCCTTCCGCCCCGCCCCGGGGACGCTGTTGCCGCGGCTGTCCCTGTTCTTCCCGCGCCAGCGTTTCCACTTGCCGCACATTAAGGCCGCGCGATACAGCCGTGCGGGCCAGCGTAATCGGGTCCTGCGCGGTCAGCAGCGCGCGCGCGTGCCCCATGCTGAGGTCACCTTTTTCCAGCATTTCCTTGATCTCCGGCGGCAGCGTCAGCAGGCGCAGCAAATTGCTGACATGGCTGCGGCTCTTGCCCACCGTTTCTGCCAGCGTTTCCTGGGTGTAGTTGAATTCTTCCAGCAGGCGCTGATAGCCCAGCGCTTCTTCCAGCGGCGTTAAATCCTGTCGCTGGATGTTTTCGATCAGTGCCAGCTCCAGCGCCTGCACGTCGGAGATATCGCGCACGATCACCGGCACCCGGCTTAATCCCGCCATCTGCGCCGCGCGCCACCGGCGCTCGCCGGCGATGATTTCGTATTTCCCCGGCAATACCTGCGAAGCGCGCACGACAATCGGCTGCATGATACCGTTTTTCTCAATCGAGGCTGCCAGCTCATGCAGATGCTCCTCATTGAAATGCGTACGTGGCTGGAATTTACCGGGCATCAGCGCCATGATTTCCAGCTCGCTGCTGGGGCTGGAAGGGGCGCTTTCGGTCAGCGCGGTGGCGACGTAATTATCAGAGATGAGGGCCGAAAGGCCTTTGCCGAGTCCGCGTTGCTGTACTTTGACCATAGGGGTTCCTTCCGTATGCGTGGGTGGTAGGGGATGTTCAGGCAGCTGAAAGTTCAGCTTTACGGGCCTTTTCGCGCTTCAGCACTTCGCTGGCCAGCTTGAAGTAGGCGCGCGATCCGGCGCAGTGCATATCGTAAATGATGGCGGGCTTGCCGTGCGACGGCGCTTCCGACATACGCACGTTGCGCGGGATAACAGTATTATACACCCGGTCACCAAAATATTCCCGCACCTCGTCTTCGATCTGCTCGGTGAATTTATTTCTGCGATCATACATGGTAAGCACAATACCCTGGATGCTGAGCTGGGGGTTCAGCCGGGTGCGCACCAGCTCTATTGTCTTTAGCAAATGGCTGAGCCCTTCCAGGGCGAAGAATTCGCATTGAAGTGGAATCAGCACTGTTTCTGCGGCCGCCAGCGCATTGATGGTAAGCAAACCCAGTGAAGGCGGGCAGTCGATCAGTATGTAGTCGTAATGACGCGAGAGGGCGCGCAGGGCGTTGCGCAGGCGGTATTCGCGTTCTCTGATATTCACCAGTTCTATTTCGGCTCCGGAAAGATCCATGGTGGCGGTGATGATACTGAGGCGAGGGATAGAGGTTTTCTGGATGGCATCCTCGATATGCGTATCGTTGATGATCAGGTCATACACAGTGGTGCTGCGGTCGGTTTGCTCAATGCCAAGGCCCGTGCTTGCATTGCCTTGGGGGTCGAAATCGATCAGCAGCACTTTTTTCTGAACGGCGGCAAGGGCAGTGGCGAGATTCACCGATGTAGTAGTTTTCCCCACACCTCCCTTCTGATTCACGACAGCGATGATGCGTGTCTTGGTCTCCATGGGCTGGGAAGTAGAGGATTGCGTCATAGCTTGCCTACACCGTTGATGGATAGAATGTTTCCCCCCGGGGAGAAGGGATGGGGAAGGATTTTATAATGGAAATGCCAGTGTCGTTGCGCTTCTTCAATCTCATTCTGGACCTGCTTACCTTTCATGAAAAGACCAGTCACATGAGGAGACCAAAGATGCGTGGAAAGTGATAGCAGTCTTTCCGTAGATGCGCAAGCTCTGGCCGTAATCAGATCGCATTTTAGTGACGTGTCTTCGATACGTTGCGTATGGACTGCTCCATGTGCGTTCGTAATACGTAACGCCTCTTTCAGAAAAGATGCTTTACGTTGATCGCTCTCAATTAAGTGAATACTGTGCGGTGTGCAGATAGATAATATAATACCGGGAAATCCACCGCCACTGCCAAGGTCAATGATCGTGCATGGCTCTTGAGGGAGATATGGTAATAGCCCAAGTGAATCTATGATGTGGCGGTTCCATAAATTGTCTGTAGAAGCCACCAGATTGATATGCGATTGCCATTTAGAGAGTAGTTCAACATACTGCGTTAAACGTGATAGCGTTTCACGTGAAACGCCAATGTCGTTAAATATGCGTTCAGCTTCAGGCGGCGGTGGATTCATAATTTTGCATTTGCTTTACGTATGCCAGCAAAGCAATCAGTGCCGCTGGCGTAACTCCAGCAATCTGACCGGCCGCCCTGAAGGTAGACGGTTGGTGTGATTTCAATTTAGATTTCATCTCATTGGATAAAAAAGAAAGATGATCGTAATTTATATTGTTCGGTATCAGCGTACCTTCTTCCTTCTTATAAGTTGCGATATCCTCCTGCTGGCGTTGTAAATACTTATGGTAGGTAGTTTCGATAAGCATTTGCTCACGTATGGCTGTGCTATACCGGTCGAGCTGCGGCCAAAGCGGTATCAGCGTGTCGTAAGTAATATGGGGGTATCCCAGTAATTCATGGGCGGTACGCCGGATGCCATCCTGGTTTAATTCCAGTCCTGCCCGTTGCGCATCACTAGGCGTTATCGAAAGAGTATGGAGTATGTTGCGAACTTGATCCAATTGCGATTGTTTCTGGGTAAACTGGGACGCACGCTGGCTTCCGACCAAGCCCGCTTTGATCCCCTTATCGGTCAGGCGCACATCGGCGTTGTCGGCTCGTAGGCTCAGGCGATACTCGGAACGTGACGTAAACATACGGTACGGCTCCTGTGTGCCTAGATGAATGAGGTCGTCAATCATCACGCCGATATAGGCATCCGAGCGATCAAGAATGAAAGGTGCTCCACCGCCGGCAGCCAATGCCGCGTTTGCACCAGCGATGATGCCTTGTGCTCCCGCTTCCTCATAGCCGGTGGTGCCATTGATTTGACCGGCTAGATATAAGCCGCGAATTTTTTTCGTCTCGAGAGTAGGGTATAATTCACGTGGATCTACATAATCATATTCAATCGCATAGCCCGGGCGTAGCATAACCGCGTGCTCAAGGCCGGCAATCGTTTTTAAAAGCGCTGACTGAACATCAGCCGGGAGCGAGGTGGAAATGCCATTAGGATATACAGTGTCATCATCCAGTCCTTCCGGCTCCAGGAAAATCTGGTGCTGAGGCTTATCGCTGAAGCGCACGATTTTATCTTCAATCGACGGGCAATAGCGTGGGCCAGTACTGGAAATTTGCCCGGAATACATTGGTGCACGGTGGAGATTGTCACGTATGATGGCATGGGTTGCCGCAGATGTATAAGTTATGTAACAATTAATTTGCGGAAGCGTAACCTGCTCAGTTAAATAGGAAAATGGACGCGGAGGCTGATCGCCAGGCTGAGGCTGAAGTTGAGCCCAGTCAATGGTTCGCCCGTCCAGCCGTGGCGGTGTTCCTGTCTTTAAGCGGCCCAGCATGAGCTGATGCTGTTGCAACCGCTCTGATACCCCTAAAGCCGGTGCCTCGCCAACACGGCCGGCTGGGATGCGTGTTTCTCCCATATGGATTAACCCATTAAGAAACGTTCCGGTGGTTAACGCCACGCGATTTGCCATGATGTGATTTCCATCCCGGGTAACTACACCGGCTATGCACGAGTGAGTATCAACCAATAGATCTGTGACGGGTGATTCAATAATCGACAGATTATCATACTCACTTAGGATGCTTTGCACGGCAAGCCGGTATAGTTTACGGTCTGCCTGCGCTCGCGGCCCATGCACCGCCGGGCCTTTGCTTTGATTGAGAATCCGGTAATGAATGCCTGCTCGGTCTATTGCGCGCCCCATCACCCCATCGAGGGCATCTATTTCGCGAACAAGCGTTCCTTTTGCAATTCCACCAATGGCGGGATTGCAGGACATTTCACCAATGGTTTCCATTTTATGAGTAATCAGGGCAACTTTCGCACCGATTCGTGCCGCGGCTGCTGCTGCCTCACAGCCAGCATGGCCGCCACCAACTACAATAACATCAAAAGGATAGGACATGGTGTTTCACGTGGAACATTATTTACCAATACAAAAATTACGAAATATCTCATCCAGCAATTCATCTACCATGATCGTCCCGGTAATGCTTCCTATGGCATGCGCTGCAATGCGAAGTTCTTCACACGCCAGTTCTATATCCGAAATTCTCCCAAAAGCATAGAGAGATGTTAAAGCCGTATTAAGCGCCTGCCGATGACGCTGATGCGTTATGAGCGGCTCCGAGCTAGGCGTGGCAAGCGTCTGTATTCTTTCATTTAAAAAGGAGAGCAGGGGAGACAGCCCCTCGGGTGATACTGTGCTCAGGGGAATAAGCGGCAAATGCTGAATTGTACCCGGCAATGGCTGGGCGGCTATATCGCATTTACTGGCAATGCAAAGAGCGCTTTCATTCAGACATGCCAGTGTAGCCTCATCCATATGTGGAAACTGCGAGGCATCGAACATCAGAAGTGTAATATCCGCATGCTGTGCCCGAGCCATGGCGCGGCGAATGCCCTCCTGCTCGATGGCATTTTCCGTCTCGCGCAGCCCGGCCGTATCAATGATAACGGCGGCGTATCCCCCAATATCCAGATGCAGTTCGATCATATCCCGTGTGGTGCCAGCCATAGGGGAGACAATCGCGATATCGCGCTTGGCCAGCACATTCAGCAAACTGGATTTACCTGCATTCGGTGCACCCAGGATGACGATGGTAATGCCTTCCCGGATACGCTCCCCGGCGCGGCCATCATTCAGGATATTAACAATAGTTTCTGTTAGCGAATATACCGTGTCTTTTACTTCCTGGCGTACATGCTCCGGCAGTTCTTCATCGGGGAAATCAATGTAGGCCTCAAGATAGGCCAGTGCATGCACAATCCGCGCACGCATGGCGTTGAATTGCGCGCCGGCATGCCCTTCGCGGATACGGCTGGCCTGGCGGCGTTGCGACTCGGTTTCCGCCTCGATCAGGTCGGCCAGCGCTTCGGCCTGCAGCAGATCCAGTTTTCCGTTCCATAATGCACGCCGCGCAAATTCGCCTGGTTCCGCCAGACGGCAACCCGGTAAATCCGCGAGCGTCGAGATTAGTGATTTCATCACCGCCCTGCTGCCATGTACCTGCAATTCAACGATATCTTCACCGGTAAAACTTTGCGGGGCCTGGAAATAGATAATAATTGCATCATCGATGATGCTCTGGTCCGGCGCGTAGAGCGTGCGGAGGGCTGCGGTGCGGGGCGGTGGAAGGAGGCGGCGCGTCAGATTTTGCGTAATTGCCCCCGCCTGTGCGCCGGAAATGCGGATCACCGCCACTCCGGATTTGCCCGGTGGGGTGGCAGGGGCAAAAATAGTATCCATTACGCTGGCCATAGGAAGGCTCTGCCTTTACATATATAAAAAGTAAGATTCCTGCTCATACATTAAATACGGAGAGATACAAGATGCCATACGCCATCCAGTTCGATCAGCCTGGCACGGCAGATGCGCTGTGCTGGAGGGAAGTTCCCGCCGAGACCCCCGGTAAGGGTGAGGTGTTGGTCCGGCAATCGGCCATCGGTATCAACTATATCGATATTTATCATCGCAGCGGCCTGTATCCCCTGCCTTCCTACCCCGCCATTCCGGGTTTGGAGGCGGCGGGGGAGGTGGTGGCATGTGGGGAGGGGGTAACACACTTTAGCCCCGGCGATCGCGTCGCCTATGCGAGAGGAGCGGTTGGAGCGTACCGGGAGATGCGCGTGGTGCCCGAAGCGCTGCTGGTTCCGCTTCCGGAATCTATCGATGATATTACCGCCGCTGCCATCATGCTCAAGGGACTAACGGCGCATTATCTGCTTCGCCGGACGTTTCCGGTGCGGGAAGGGCACACGGTGCTGATTCATGCTGCCGCCGGGGGCGTGGGGCTGCTGTTCTGCCAGTGGGCGCGTCATCTCGGCGCTCGCGTGATTGGAACCGTGGGAAATGAGGAAAAAGCGGCGCTGGCGCGCGCTAATGGCTGCGACGAGGCCATCGTCTATGCCCACGAGGATGTGGCGCAGCGCGTGCGAGTGCTAACGAGCGGTGAGGGGGTGGACGCGGTTTATGATTCCGTCGGGCAGGCGACATTCATGGCATCGCTCGACTGCCTGAAGCGGTTCGGCACGCTGGTTAGCTTCGGACAGTCCTCTGGCCCGGTGCCACCGTTCGATATTGCGCTGCTGCAGCAAAAAGGATCGCTCTACCTCACCCGCCCTACACTTTTGCACCACACGGAGGATAAAGACGCCTACCGCGCGGCGGCAGCGGAATTATTCAGCATGCTGGCGCAGGGCCACCTGAAGCCACGGATCGACCGCATAATGTCGCTTAAAGAGGCTGCGGAAGCGCATCGACTGCTGGAGGGCCGGAAAACCAGCGGCGCGGTGGTGCTGAAGGTATAAAAATGCGCAAGCGTGGCTATCTGATATAGCAGTTCAGTTTACTCCGAGGTAATAAAGGCCATTATTTAAGCAGCATTATATGATAAAAAAAAGCCCGCATAACGCGGGCTTTTAGAGAATGGCGTGTAATGATCTCAGGCGGGGATTTGCTCCGCCTGCGGCTCCGCTGCTACCGTGGCCGGAGTTTCAGCCGCGGCTTCGGTTTCCGGCTCCTCTTTTTCCTCGCCCGTGCGCATGGTGTTGAGGCGGGCATCCACTTGCGGCAGTTTCAGCGTCTTCAGCAGCTCGCGCACTTCTTGGCGGGCGGCCACGTGCGAGAGCGACACGCTGACACCGGCGCCTGCTTCCATGATATCCAGCACGGTCAGGCCCTGCAAAAACATCTCACGGAAGATCACGCGCTCGGACACGCCGGGAGCAAGGCGGAAGCCGATACGCCGGGACAGTTCCTGTGTCACCTGCGTCATCATGCGCTTGTTCTTGGCGTCGATATTACTCAGGCGGTTGCGCATGACGATCCATTCCACCGCGCCGCCGTCGCGCTTGGCGCGGTTGAGCTTCTGTTCCCATACCATTTCGCTATAAATGCTGGGCTTCACCACCTTCACTGAATGCCCGTCCACATTCGCCAGCACGTCGAGATCGACGAAACTGTCGTTGATCGGGGTGATGATCGTATCGGCGTAGGAATGCGCCAGACGCGACATGTAGGTGTCGGAGCCGGGGCTGTCGATGATCACGAAGTCGCTGCCGCGCGCCACATGTGCCAGTGCCTTGGTGAAGCGCTCGCGCTCGTCTCGCTGGGCGTCCTCGGCTTGGGGGTAGGGGCTGCGCTGCACCACGGCATGGCTCGGCATCGGCAGGCTCACGCCTTCGCGCTGGGCGGTTTCGCGACGGTTTTCGATATAGCGGGTAAGCGAGCGCTGGCGTGAGTCAATGTCGATGCTGCCCACGGTAAAGCCGATGCGCAGCAGCGAGACGATCAAATGCATGCAGGTGGTGGTTTTGCCGGAGCCGCCTTTTTCGTTCCCGAGCACGATGACATGCGGGCGCTTCACCGCCGTTGCGGCAGGAGCCGGGGCCGCCGTGGAGGCAGTGGGAGTCGGGATGGTTGCGGAGGCGGAATGAGGCGCGGATGCGAGGGGGGAGGCGGGATTGAACGCAGGCGGGGTGGTTTCGGGCATAGCGGGAAGCTCCTTAGGTGGGTGCCCGGATTATAACCACGCAAGGCCGCAGTGCAAGCGTCGAGCGCGGGCGAATTTACAGTTTATTTATCCCAGAAGAAATACGCTGTCATCGCCGCCCCGATGCAGCTCACCAGCAGGCGAACATAGGCGGGCTTCACCTTCAGCGCGTAATGCGCGCCTAAATAGCCGCCGCCGATGCCGCCTGCCAGCATCACCAGCGTCGGCGTCCACGGCACCGCGCCGGAAAAGACGAAGATGAACACCGAAGCGGCGTTGATGGCGCTGCCGAGCACCGTCTTCAGCGCGTTCATGCGGTGGATGTGTGTGTATCCCATCAGCTGCAGCATGGCCAGCATCAGGATGCCGATGCCTGCGCCGAAATAGCCGCCGTAAAGAGCAATGGTAAACTGCATTATCCGTGTACCCAGAATCCGCAAGCGCGAGGGCTGCTCCGTATTATGGCGGGTGAGGCGGTTCAGCCAGCCGATCAGCGTGCTGCCGAAGGTGAAAATTAGCGTCGCCGCCAGCAGCAGCCACGGCACCATGCCGCGAAAGGTCGCCTCCGGGGTTTTCAGCAGAATCAGTGCTCCGGCAATCCCCCCGACCAGGCTGATAGCCAGTAGCGGCGGCAGGATATGGCGGTGCTCGCGCCACTCGCGCCGGTACGCCACGGCACTGGCCACGCTGCCCGGCCATAGGGCAAGGGTGCTGGCGATATTAGCCTCTATCGGCGTATAACCCGCCAGCATCAGCGCTGGGAAGGTCAGGAATGTGCCACCCCCGGCCACCGAATTGATCGCACCGCCGAGTCCGGCGGCGAAAAACAGCAAAATTGCGTCATGCAGGGTCATAAGGCAAGGTTTTTACTTGGCGCGCAGCGTGGCGGGCGTGTATAAGCCGGGAAAAGGCAGCTATAACCCTTTAGCCCGTAAGGCGTCAATGATGAGCGAGAAACCCGGCATAGTGATAGCCAGCGACCATGCCGGCGTGGAGCTGAAAGCCCAGCTGAAAGCCGAAGCCGAAAGCTTAGGCTACCAAGTGGACGATCTGGGCCCCGAAAGCGCCGCCTCCGTCGATTACCCTGATTACGCACAGGCCTTAAGCCGTCGCGTACTGGAGCGCCCGGGCTGCATCGGCGTGCTCGTCTGCGGCTCCGGCATCGGCATGAGCATCGCCGCCAACCGCTTCCCCGGCATCCGCGCCGCCCTTTGCCACGACGGCCTCTCCGCCGAACTCTCCCGCCGCCACAACAACGCCAACGTGCTATGCCTCGGCGCCCGCCTGACCGGCGTGGACGTGGCAAAGGAAGCGCTGCGGCGGTTTATTAGCACGGAATTTGAAGG
>CAYPEF010000053.1:0-14708 GCA_964409675.1 uncultured Rickettsiales bacterium
GATGCAAAGGAGGGTTTATGCCGCGAAGCCATCATCCTGCACTTTCTTATATTCGTGCGCTCTATGCGCCAGAGGATGCGCTGCTTGCCTCCATCCGCGAGGAGCTGACGCGTTCCAACATCGCCTGGCAGGTCGGGCCGGAGGAGGGGAAGCTACTGCAATTGCTGATTACGCTGCGGGAGATACGGACGGTAGTGGAGGTGGGCACGCTCGGCGGTTATTCGGCGATCTGGATGGCGCGTGCGCTGCCGCAAGGGGGGCATCTGCATACGATTGAGAAAGACGCGCGCCATGCGGAAATGGCCAGCCGCTTTATCGCGCAGTCGGAAGTGGCAGAAAGGATCACACTGCATAAGGGCGACGGCGTAGCGATGTTGGAGCAGCTTTCCGTGCAAGCACCATTTGATATGCTGTTCATCGACGCCGATAAGCCAGGCTATAACGCATATCTGGATTGGGGAGAGAAGCATATCCGCACAGGCGGGCTGATTGTAGCCGATAATACGTTGTTGTTTGGCTCAGCGTATCAGGAGAAAGCGCCGCAAGGCACCGCTCCTTCCACGCATGCAGCCATGCGGCGCTTTAATGAACGGCTGGCGGATGCGTCACGTTATATCTCGCTGCTGCTGCCAACGGAGCAGGGGTTGAGCGTGGCAATCAAGCGCTTTTAACGTCCTTCACGTTGTGCATGCTCATTCGCCCAGGCATATTTGCTTGGAAAGCGACTGCCAAAATTGCAGTGCAGCCAACCATCTACATCTTTCCACATACGCCAAGCATTAACCGGCAGCCACTGAGGGAGAAAACGACGCGGTGATGCAATATTTATATCTAGGTATTCTGCTTTTTTAAATACGCGGTCCTTTTCCGAGCTGCGCACTAAGGGAAGGAGAGGGTGGAGATAAAAATAGCTAATATATTCTTCCATAGTGATATCGTCTGGCCATCTGGCTAAACGTCCACTCATTTTCCATTCTTCCCATTTTTCTCGGGCGTTTTCGACAAAGAAATCGATTTGCTTTGAGTGGCGCTCCATGAGTGGAAGAGTTTTAATTGTTGCTTTAGGAGGAATATAATCTTTATTCCAGTCCAGCATTTCTATAATTGGGCTTTGACCCCCAAAGCGTGTAAAATACCCTACAATGCGAAAAAGCGCATAATGTTTAAGATGCGTCTCAAATGCAATAATATCACCGATGCGCCATTCGCAGTTTTCAATATAACGTGCAGGAATCTTGACAGGGGTAGGCGGTACAGAGTAGAGTTGCAGAGCAAGCTTTTCGAGCACAGCTTTGCGCTTTTTGCGAGATACTGCATCCTCCCAGCGGTCGAGGTCTATATTACCTTCGATAATGGAAAGCGCTCGATTGCGCACTTCATCGGGCAGTCTGCCATCTTTCCAGAGTAAATCGGCTATTGCCAAATGAAAGACGCTGGACTGTTCTAAAGGCTTATCATGTATCCCGCATTGTTTGGCGAGAATATCCCATGCTTCCTCGCCGCTGATACCAAATTTGCGCAAATTACTGTAAACGGTGCGTACATCCATTGCCTCATCATCGGCAAATAATCCAGGGCCTGTCACGCCCATGTTTTATATACTCCGCTCGCCCGGATGATTAGCGAACGCATCGGGGTTCTTGAGCGCTTCAAACACCTGATCGGGTTCCTGCACCACGCGGTAGATGTCGGCGGTCTCCTGGCGGGCGAAGCCGGTGGCGACGATATTGTCCATCAGCTTGATCAGCGGGTCCCAGTAGCCCTTGTAATTGACGATGATAACCGGCTTGTTGTGTAATTTAAGCTGCTTCCAGGTGAGAATTTCGAACATCTCATCCATGGTGCCGAAACCGCCGGGCAGGATGATGAAGGCGTCCGATAAATCGAACATCAGCTTCTTGCGTTCATGCATGGAGCCTACGATCACGATTTCACTCAGCGCCTTGTGCTCGTTCTCCAGGCTGCGCAAAGAGATTGGGAATACGCCGGTGACATGGCCCTTGCTCTGCATCACTGCGTTGGCCACCGTGCCCATGATGCCGCAATCGCCGCCGCCGTAAACGAGGCGGATGTTGCGCTTGGCCATCTCGCCGCCGAAATAGCCGCCCATATCAAGAAAATGCTTCGGAACATCATTTTGCGCGCCGCAGAAGACGCAAAGGGAAGAAATAGTCATATCGCTCAATCTATGTTAATCACTACTTATTCTATAGCAAAGCGTGGGATTTTGCTATTTTCTTGACAAGAGTCAATCTCCAGCTTGCTATAAGGGGATTAATAAAGGATTAGCATGAGCCGTTTTCTTTCGTTTTTAAAGGATAATGTCCTCCTCCTCGACGGGGCCATGGGCACCCAGATTCAGGGAGCTGACTTAAAGGTGGAGGAGGATTACTGGGGGCAGGAAAACTGTTCAGAAATCCTGAACTTATCCCGTCCGGACTTCATCCGAAACGTCCACCGCAAGTATTTCGCCGCCGGGGCGGACGCGGTGGAGACCAATACGTTCGGCGGTTCTTCCATCACGCTCGGCGAATTCGATCTGAGCGAAAAAACCGTGGAGATCAACCGCCGCGCCTGCGAGCTGGCGCATGAGGCCATCGCGGAATTTTCGGGCGATGGGCGAGAGCGGTTTGTGATCGGCTCCATTGGCCCCGGCACCAAGCTGCCGAGCCTGGGGCATATCGCTTATGACGCGCTGGAAGCCTCGTTCGCCCTGCAGGCCAAAGGTCTGATCGAGGGGAAGGCTGATGCGTTCTTAGTAGAGACGGCGCAAGACCCGCTACAGGTGAAAGCCGCGGTAAACGGCACGAAAGCCGCCATGCGCGAGGCGAAGCTGTCAATTCCCATCATGGTGCAGGTGACGGTGGAGACCACCGGCACCATGCTGGTCGGCTCCGACATCGCGGCAGCGGCTACGATTATGCATGCGCTGGAGGTGGACGTGATGGGCCTGAACTGCGCCACCGGGCCGCAGGAAATGGCCGAGCACGTGCATTACCTCTCGCGCCACTGGCCGAAGCTGATCTCAGTGCTGCCCAACGCAGGTCTGCCGGAAATGCACCAGGGGCATGTGCATTTCCCGTTAGGCCCGGAGGAAATGGCGCGCTGGATGGAGCGGTTTTTGAAAGAAGACGGCATCAATATCATCGGCGGCTGCTGCGGCACCAATGAAACCCATATCGCCGCGCTGAATGCCATGCTGGAGCGGCAGGAAGGCGGCAAGCGCCGCCCGGCCCCGGTGCAGCGGAAATCGCATTTCATTCCCGCTGTGGCGTCGCTTTTTAATGCTGTGGAGCTGCGGCAGGATAATGCCATCCTCTCCATCGGCGAGCGCTGCAACGCCAACGGCTCCAAAAAATTCCGCGAGGCGCAGGACCGCGAGGACTGGGATACCTGCCTCGACATGGCGCGCGAGCAGATTCGCGAAGGCTCGCATACGCTGGACATTTGCACCGCCTTCGTCGGGCGCGACGAGGTGCGCGATATGTCGGAGATGATTTCGCGTCTGCGCGGCAGCGTCACCGCGCCGCTGGTGATCGACTCCACCGAGCTCAATGTGCTGGAATCGGCGCTGAAGCTGTATGGCGGCAAGGCGGTGATTAATTCCATTAATTTCGAAGACGGAGAAGAACCCGCGCACAAGCGAATGCAATTGGCGAAGAAATACGGCGCAGCCGTAATCGCGCTCACCATCGATGAAGAAGGCATGGCCAAGGATGTGGAGCGGAAACTCGCCATCGCACACCGGCTGCATGATTTCTGCTGCAAGCAGTACGGACTTCCAGCGTCGGATCTGATGATCGACCCGCTTACCTTCACCATCTGCACCGGCAATGAAGATGACCGGAAACTCGGATTATGGACGCTTGAAGCCATTGAGCGGATTTCCAAGGAACTGCCGGAGATTCAGATTATTTTAGGGCTTTCCAATATCTCCTTCGGCCTTAACCCGGCGGCGCGGCATGTGCTGAATTCGGTCTATCTGGATGAGGCGGTGAAGCGCGGGCTGACGGGGGCGATTATTCATGTCAGCAAGATCATGCCGCTGCACAAGATTCCGGCGCATGAAACGGCAGCGGCACTGGATTTGATCTATGACCGCAGATTGCCGGTGGCGGCGTAATGCGTATGGTAAAGATAGACGAATCCCTGCATTTAGCGTACATGACCCTTTATGAATGATTCCACCCCCCCAAAACCTGCCGGAACGGCGGATGATCCCTACGATCCGCTGCAATATTTCATTGCCCTGTTTGAAGGCAGGACGGCGGCGGCGAGTGTCAAAAAACAACGCCCCGATACGATTGAAGGCGTATTGAAAGAGCGCATTATCGATGGCGATAAGAAAGGCTTGGAGGACGATCTTAACGAAGCGCTTAAAGTTTATTCACCACTGGACATTATCAATTCCATCCTGCTGGAAGGCATGAAAGTGGTGGGCGAGCTGTTCGGCGCGGGGAAGATGCAGTTGCCCTTCGTGCTGCAATCGGCGGAGACGATGAAGAAGGCGGTAGCGCATCTGGAGCCGCTGATGGAAAAAGCGGAAGGGCAGGAGAAGGGGCGCATTGTGCTAGCCACCGTCAAGGGTGACGTGCACGATATTGGCAAGAATCTGGTCGATATTATCCTCACCAATAACGGCTATAAGGTTTTTAACTTAGGTATCAAGCAGCCGATTAATAGCATCATGCAGGCGGTGGAGGAGCATAAGCCGGATGCGGTGGGACTTTCCGGCCTGCTGGTGAAATCCACCGTTATCATGCGCGAGAATCTGGAAGAGCTGACAC
This sequence comes from uncultured Rickettsiales bacterium, assembly GCA_964409675.1. Taxonomy (GTDB): domain Bacteria; phylum Pseudomonadota; class Alphaproteobacteria; order Rickettsiales; family SXRF01; genus CAYMDD01. The sequence continues at coordinate 4,788 of CAYPEF010000053.1, forward strand.
GCGCCGGGCATGACCTGCCGGTGTTGTTGGGCGGCGCGGCGTTGACGCGCGCCTATGTGGAGGAGGATTGCCGTGCCGCTTACGGCCCGGGGCGCGTGGCCTATGCGCAGGATGCGTTCGACGGGCTGGATTTGATGAATAAAATCGCCGGCGGCGGGTTCGATGCGTATCTGTCCGAGATCGAAAAGCGCAAGCATAACCGTCCGAGTTCCACCCGCGCCAAGCAGCGCTGGTCGCAGAATGAGGAAGCAGGGCAGGCGCTGGTGGGCCGCGAGCTTCGCCCGCTCGAACTGGAAGCCATCAAGCTCAAGCGCGCTGAATTGGCGGCGCAAGTAGGGGTGCCCCATCCTCCCTTCTGGGGAGCAAAGGTGATTGAGTCGGTGCCGGTGAAGGCGCTGGTGCCATATCTCAACGACCAGATGTTATTCACTTTCCACTGGGGCTTTAAAAAGGCCGGGAAAACACTGGAGGAATACTGGAAATGGGTGGATGCGGAAGTACGCCCGATCTTAAAGCGACTGCTAGAAGAATGCGAACGCGAAGCGATTCTTCAGCCGAAAGCAGCCTATGGCTATTTCAAATGCGCGTCGGAAGGCAATGACCTGGTGCTTTTCGATGAAAGTGGGAAGCGCGAAGTGGGTCGGTTCGCCCTGCCGCGGCAGGATAAGGACGGCGGCATCTGCGTGGCCGATTTCTTCCGCGACGTGGATGCAGGCGAGCGCGACGTGCTTGCCATGCAGGTGGTGACGGCGGGGCAGAAAGTTTCCGATGTGGGGCGCGAGTGGTTTGCGGATAATCGCTACCAAGATTACCTCTATCTGCACGGTCTGGGTGTGGAAATGGCTGAGGCCCTGGCGGAATATATTCATAAGCGCATCCGCAGCGAACTTGGCTTCGGTCATGAGGACGAGCGCGACATGAAAAAACTGCTTAAGCAGGGTTATCGCGGTTCACGCTATTCTTTTGGGTATCCGGCAGTGCCAAGGCTGGAGGATCAGGCGTTATTGCTGAAGCTGCTAGGGGCGGATGCCATTGGCGTCGAGTTGTCGGATGAGTTCCAGCTGCATCCGGAAGCATCCACTTCGGCGCTGGTGGTGCACCACCCGCAGGCGAAATATTTTAATATTTAATCCGTAGACTGAATGCGTCGGTAAATGGAGTAGCGGCAGGCGGAGAGCTTGTTGTGCGGCTTATTGCGCGGGCAGATATCTTCATCGGCAACGTGCTGATAAGCATTCCATGACTGCCGGAATGCGGGATAGGTGCTAAAGAGCGCCAGGAAATCGAATTGCCGTTCGCCAAATGTGATCATGATCGGGCTGGTATCCACTATCACCACTTCCGGCTTTTTATGAGCAAAATCCTCAGCCAGCGCATTTGCCACATAATCGACAATCCAGCTATTGCGCGGATATTCTTCCGGGCGGATAGGGGAAGTATCGTCTTTTGGGGTGGAAAAAAGCGCGCCAAGCATCCAGAGCGAATAAAAACGCACTGGCCATTCATATTCCGGCGATGCCAGCAGCATTACCCCAGCAAAATCCACCGACATAACATAATAAGAACGGTGCTGCGCATGGGTGTGCGCGTTTACGTATTTGTGTAGCAGGGTGCTAAAATTCTGCTCGTTCTGGCTATGTTCCTGCTCGACATCCAGTTTGGTAGCAATGGAGCGCATCAGTGGCGATGGAGAATGCTGGATATAAGTAATATAAGAGCCGGAGACGAAAAACAGAAAGGACAATACTAGTGCTGCATGCGACTCATTTTTGCCTTGGCGGGATTTTCTGCACTGCTGGTCCGTTAAACCGTCCGTAGGTGCGGTGCGGTGATGAAGCGCCATCCCTGCTGCCAGCAGCGTCAAATAAAAATACAGGGGATAATAGGTGTAAAGCCATCCCTGATTGGCCAGTATATAGGCTGTTGTGCCGGCAACTATCCAAAATAAATAGCGAATATCAGGCTTTAACGCGGATTCGTATGAGCGTGGGTAATTAACCAGAATCACGCCAAGCATTACGCACGGAAGGAAAAGCATTATTATTTTAACGTAGAATGCCGTACGATATTTCCAGTAGGTTGCCAGCGCCATCGGCAGGGCGGTAGGGTAATAATCCGGGTGGAACAGTGCAATGGCAAGCAGGTAGGCGGCGGCCACGGCATAGATTAGTCGGTTTTCCCGATTCAGGAATATGTCTGCGCATCTGCGTATGAAAGATTCTCCAAATTCTTTGCGCATGGTCACATGCGCGCAATTGGCGGCGAGCCAGATCAGCGCGCAGTGCGGCTTGATGCAGAAGCCGATGGCAGCGGGAATAGCGGCGAGCAGGCGAAGGCGATGCGATAGCGCCGGATACAGGCCGGGCAGACGGGAGATGAGATATGGCAATGTAAGGATAATGAACAGATGTTCACGGTCACCAAAAGTAATGACAGGGTCCGGGACCATTACCAGGCCGTAAGCGCAGACGCAGATCAGGAAGACGCGGTGCTGCGCCATTAGCCTGTGCCAGTGCAGCAGGTGTGTTGACAGCATAAGGCTTGCGGCAATGCAAAGCAGGGTGAAACATTGCAGGGTAAACCAGCGGTCAATATTCAGCATCCGGGCAATGCCTGCCGGAATAGTGTAGAGATACAGGATCAGGGGCTGGTTGGCTTCGAAAATATCGCGGTAGAGCTGCGCTCCAGCGAGAAAGCGTCCGGAAGCATATAGTTCCCATGTCTTATCAGCGTCATTGTTACCGCTAAACAGGACCGGGAAATAGGAAAGCGCCAGCAATACCACTCCTGCGATTGGCACCCATGGGCGTTGAGAAGTGCGAGCTGGCGCATTCAATATAAAAGCTTCGAAAAAGGGTGGTGATATGTGGCAACGGTTATCATTCTACATGCAATGCAATCATAGAAGAGCCAGCCTATTTACCGCCCCATACATACACGAAGACGAACAGGAACAGCCACACCACGTCCACGAAATGCCAGTACCAGGCGGCGAATTCGAAGCCGAGATGTTTTTGCGGCGTGAACTGGCTGGCACGGGCGCGCATCAAGCAGACGGCGAGGAAAATGGTGCCGACGATCACGTGCAGGCCGTGAAAGCCGGTGGCCATGTAGAAGGTGCTGGCGAAGACGCCTTGCGTGAAGCCGAAGGCGGCGTGGCTGTATTCCCAGGCCTGCAGGCAGGTGAAGGTGATGCCAAGCAGCACGGTGAGCGTCAGGCCCTTGATCAGCTCGTCGCGCTTGTTCTCCAGCAGCGCATGGTGAGCCCAAGTGACGGTGGTGCCGGAGAGTAGCAGAATCAGCGTGTTGAGGAACGGCAAATGCCAGGGATCGAACGGCTTGATGCCGGCGGGCGGCCAGACGCCTATTGTATTGTTCCAGACATCAGAAAGGTCGGGCAATGGGAATTTGGGAAACAGGCTGGAGTCAAAAAATGCCCAGAAGAAGGCGGCGAAAAACATCACTTCCGAGGTGATGAACAGCGCCATGCCAAAACGCAGGCCGGTGCTGACGGCGGGGGTATGCGCCTGTTCAACCACAGCCTCGTGCACCACGTCGCGCCACCAGACATAGAGGCAGTAAAGCAGCAGGCCGAACCCGGCGATCAGCACGAACGGGCCGACGGCAACCTTATGCATGAACATGGCTGCGCCGCTGGTAACCAGCAGCAGTGCAAACGCCGCCAGGATCGGCCATGGGCTGGGATTGACCAGATGATAGGGGTGCGGCTGCATCTCCAGCGCGGTGGCGGTTGCGGGGGCATGATTGGCCATGAGTGTCTCCGTAATGTCAGTCAGCGATCGCTACCTGATGTAGCGGGGAAAAACGTATATGACAATGTGATTTCTTTCACATCCTGCAATTCGGGATTCTGCGCGATGGCAGGATCAATGTAGAAAGAAACCGGCATATGCACGTTCTGGCCTGGGGCAAGCGTCTGATCCTGAAAACAGAAACATTCCACCTTGACGAAATACGCGCCCGCTTCATGCGGCACGACATTGAATACGGCATGGCCAGTAACCGTCTCGGGTGCCAGGTTTTGCGCTGTGTAATAGGTTAAGCTATCCTCCCCAATGCGTACCGATACGGAGCGCTCTCCGGGGGCGAATTTCCAGGGCAGGCCGGGAGCGGTCTCGGCATCGAAATGTACGGTGATGCGGCGTTCCAACGGCGTAATGGCCTTGCCCGAGGCGCGTTGCGTGGTGCCGCCGTAACCAGTGACTTCGCAAAACAGCCGGTAGAGCGGCACGGAAGCATAGGCTAGCAGCAGCATGCCGAGGGCGAGCGCGATTAAATTCAGCGCAAGCGTCAGGTTTCGCCGTGGCGCGCGCATATTGAGTTATTTACCTAGCTTGATAATGGTAATGCAGAAAAGCACTACAGCCAGCAGCAGGAGCGCGAACAGCAGAGCCAGATTTTTCTGTTTTTGCCGGTGATGCAGGGGGTGACGGGGCAAGAAATCGGCTTTCAATGGTCGGCGGATTCCGACTGGTCGGTAATCGCGGCGCGGTTACGGTTGAGCATGTCGAGGATGATCAGGATAAAAATGGTGAACAGGCTGCCGAGAATGAAACTGATGCCCATCAGCCAGATGGTCTGCTTGGCTAAGTGCTGGGCCAGTTCCGCTTTTGGCATGGTTCAGACTCCTGTGATGAAATGTTCCCATGCGTGGTCGGCAAGCATCAGGCTGAATAGCACAAATAGGTAGCAAATGGAATAGCCGAAGAGCTGCTTAGCGGGCCGGTCGGCATCGGTGCGCCAGACGCGGTGCGCCAGGGCGATGAACCCGCCGCCCAGTAAGGCAGCGCCCACGCTGTAAAGCGAACCTAGCATATGCAGGGGCTGCGGTAGCAGCGTAATGGCTACCAGCAGGTAACTATAAAGGAGAATCTGGCGCTTGGTGGCGCGGATGCCGGCTACCACCGGCAGCATCGGCACATTGGCGCGGCGGTAGTCGTCGTTGCGGTAGACGGCGAGCGCCCAGAAATGCGGCGGCGTCCAAAGGAAAATAATGGTAAAGAGCAGCAGTGATTCCAATGAAATGGAGCCGGTGACCGCCGCCCAGCCGATCATCGGCGGGAATGCGCCAGCGGCGCCGCCGATGACGATATTCTGCGGCGTACGGCGCTTCAGCCACATGGTATAAATGACAATGTAGAATGCAATGGCACCGGCCAGCAGAAAAGCGGCTACCCAGTTGGTGGCGAGTCCCATCAGGCTGACGGAAGTGACGGCCAGCATCATGCCGAAGGCCAGCGCATTGTCGGGATGAATGCGGCCTGCAGGAATCGGGCGTGAGACGGTGCGCAGCATCACCGTGTCGATATCGCGGTCATACCACATGTTAATCGCCCCGCCCGCGCCGGATCCCATGGCGATGCAGCATATGGTGAGCAGCGCCAGAAATGGATGGATCGTTCCCGGCGCCAGCATCATGCCGGTAAAGCCGCTAAAGACTACCAGCGACATCACGCCGGGCTTCAGCAGGGCGATATAATCAGAAACCGTGGATGCCGGGTGAGTGGATGGCCGGAGGACCGGATGACTAGTAAATGGAACAGCGGTAGAAGTTTGCATAATTTTTATCTGATTATCCAGTCATCTGTATTTCCGGTCATCTACTTAATAATCGGCTGCATGTCGCCGAAGGTGTGGAAAGCAGGCGGGGAGGGGACCGTCCATTCCAGCGTGGTGGCGCCATCACCCCAGTAGTTGGCGGGGAGTTTTTCACCGTTTCTCAGGGTGCGCCATACAACCAGCAGGAATATGAGCACCGAGGCCGCCGAGATATAGGAGCCGATGGAGGAGAGGTGGTTCCAGCCGGCATACGCGTCCGGGTAATCAGGGATGCGGCGTGGCATGCCGGAGAGGCCCAGGAAATGCTGGGGGAAGAAGGTGAGGTTCGCACCGATGAAGAACATCCAGAAATGCAACTTGCCCAGGAATTCCGGGTACTGGCGGCCCGACATCTTGCCGATCCAGTAATAGAACCCGGCGAAAATGCCGAACACGGCACCAAGGCTCATCACGTAATGGAAATGCGCGACCACGTAATACGTGTCCTGCAGCGGGATATCGATGGCGGCATTGGCCAGCACGACGCCGGTGACGCCGCCGAGGGTGAACAGGAAGATAAAGCCGGTGGCAAATAGCATCGGGGTTTTGAACTCGATCGAGCCGCCCCACATGGTGCCAAGCCACGAGAAAATCTTCACACCGGTGGGCACTGCGATCACCATGGTGGCAAGCATGTAGTAAGAGGTGGTGTCGGCGGAGAGGCCCACGGTAAACATGTGGTGAGCCCAGACGATGAAGCCCAGGAAACCAATGCTTACCATGGCGTACACCATGCCCAAATAGCCGAACACGGGCTTGCGCGACATGGTGGAGACTACTTCTGAAATCACACCGAAAGCGGGTACGATCAGGATATAGACTTCCGGGTGGCCGAAGAACCAGAACAGATGCTGGAACAGGATTGGGTCGCCGCCGCCGGCGGGATTGAAGAAGCTGGTGCCGAAATTACGGTCGGTCAGCAGCATGGTGATGGCGCCGCCGAGCACCGGTACGGCCAGCAGCAGCAGGAAGGCGGTGATCAGGATCGCCCATACGAACAGCGGCATGCGGTGCAGCGTCATGCCGGGGGAACGCATGTTGAAAATGGTGACGATGAAGTTGATCGCCCCCAGGATGGAGGAGATACCGGCCAGGTGCAGCGCGAAAATGGCCATATCGACGCTCATGCCCGGATGCGACATGGTGGTGCTGAGCGGCGGGTAGAGCGTCCAGCCGGTGCCGGCGCCTTCACCGATGAAGGCCGATGCGCAGGCGAGGATGAATGCAGGCACCAGCAGCCAGAAGCTGATATTGTTCATGCGCGGGAAAGCCATGTCCGGCGCGCCGATCATGATGGGCACGAAATAATTGCCGAACCCGCCGATCAGTGCCGGCATGACCATGAAGAACACCATTAAAATGGCATGCGCTGTGACGACGACGTTATAAAACTGATAATTATCGCCGAAATACTGCATGCCAGGCTGCGCCAGCTCCATGCGCAGCATGATGGAAAACACCGTGCCGCCGATGCCGGCAATCACAGCATAAATCAGGTAAAGGATGCCGATATCCTTGTGGTTGGTGGAATAGAGCCAGCGCTTCCAGCCGGTCGGCTCGGCGTGATCATGGTGGTGGGCGTGATCGGCGGTGGCGGCGTGGCTCATGTTTTATCCCTTTGCTCCGGTAATAGACCGGAAAACCTCGTGCTATGGCGTTTGAGGAAGTGAATCCATCTGATCCGCTGCCGCGCACTTCCTCATCAGGCGCGGTGGCGGGTATGCGTTATGGCAGCGCCGCCAGTTTCTGCGGTGTCTCGCGCTGCGCGGACTGCTGCTTGGCTTTAACCCAGGCGTTGAATTGCTCCTTGGTCACCACTTCCACGGCAATTGGCATGAAGCCGTGGTCCTTGCCGCACAGCTCGGAGCACTGGCCGTAAAACACGCCGGTGCGGGTGGCTTTAAACCAGGTTTCGTTCAGACGGCCCGGCACGGCGTCGCGCTTGATGCCGAAGGCGGGCACGGCCCAGCTGTGAATCACGTCAGTGGAGGTGGTGAGGACGCGAATATTGGTATCCACCGGCACCACCAGCCGGTTATCCACTTCCAGTAGGCGCAACTCGCCGGGTTGCAGTTCGTCGGCAGTGGGATGGGCCGGGTCTTTCGGGGCAGCCTTGATGCGGCTGTCAAATTCGATATTGGCCTGGTCGGGATACTGATAGCTCCAGTACCATTGATGGCCGGTGACTTTCACGGTCATGTCCGCATCGATATGCTTATCCACGAAATAATGCACGCGTAGCGAATACACGGCGATAACGATGAGAATAATCACCGGCACCACCGTCCAGATGAACTCGATCAGCGTGTTATGGCTGAAGCGGGCCGGGACGGGGTTGGCGCGCCGGTTATAGCGCAGGATCACATACCCCAGCAGGCCCAGCACGAAAATGACGATCACGGTGATGATGTAATGCACCAGGCGGCTTAGGGATTCCAGCTGCTCGTTCACCGGTGTGACGGGATCGATATACCATTTCTGCCAGGCGGTGGCATGGCCGATGGCCGCATCCTGCGCCAGGGCGGGATTAATAAGGCTTGTTGCTGCCGCAATCGTTGCAAGCAGGAAGAACAGCGCATGTTTCATCATGGGAGCGAATGCTTTGAAGTTGTGAAGTGAGTCATGAATGGATTTTCTTCTAGCCAAGCTCTTGCCCGATGGCAATGGATTTTATGCAACCGGGCAGCAAAAGCGCGGGAAATGGTTCCGGACGCGCCGGTTGCCCTGCCCCGGGCGTATAATGCAGATATATTTATAATGAGTAGTGCCGCTAGTAGGTATGTGCCATGCGGCATTGATTTGAAGACGGAAAAAGATCGCTTACGCTTGCTATTGAAGATTCGGCGCGTCAATATGTGTGGAATAATTGGCGCAGGAGACTATGAATTACAATACCGAAGACATTTTTTTTCACCGCACCGGGCTGGATAAGCCGCGTATTAATAAGCTGGTTGCAGAAGCATTGCACGGCATGGATGACGGTGAGTTGTTCCTGGAATATAGCCAGTCCGAAAGCCTGGTCTGGGATGACGGCAAGCTGAAAAACGCTAGTTTCAATACGGTGCAGGGGTTCGGCCTGCGGGCGGTGCTGGGCGAATCGGTGGGCTTTGCGCACGCTTCGGTGCTGGATGAGGATGCGATACGCCGCGCCGCGCGCACCGTGCGGGCGGTCGATTATGGTCAGAGCGGCACGATGGCCATGCATGCGCCGCCGTTTGGGACCAACCGGCATTTATACACCGATATCAACCCGCTGCGCGAAGTCTCGTTTGAGGAAAAGCTGGCCGTATTGCAAGAGATTGACGGTTACTTGCGCGCCAAGGATGCGCGCATCCGCCAGGTGTCGGCCTCGCTGAGCGGGGTCTGGCAGGCGGTGCAGATTCTGCTGGGGGATGGGCGCACCGCCAGCGATATCAGGCCGCTGGTGCGGCTGAATGTCAGCGTGGTAGTGGAGGAAAACGGGCGAATGGAAACCGGCAGCACCGGCGCGGGCGCGCGCGTAGGCTACCGGGAATATATCGACCCTTCGCGCTGGCGCGAGATGGCGGATGAAGCGCTGCGGCAGGCGCTGGTGAATGTGCGCTCGAAGCCTGCCCCGGCGGGAGAGATGCCGGTGGTAATCGGCCCCGGCTGGTGCGGCGTACTGCTGCATGAGGCGGTGGGGCACGGGCTGGAAGGGGATTTTAACCGCAAAGGCACCTCCGTCTTTTCCGGTCAGATGGGGGCGCAGGTGGCGGCCAAGGGGGTTACCGTGGTGGATGACGGCACTTTCGAGGGAAGGCGCGGCTCGCTTTCCATCGATGATGAAGGCACGCCGACGCAGCGCACCACGTTGATTGAAGATGGAATACTGGTCGGCTACCTGCAGGACCGGCTGAACGCGAGGCTGATGGGTGTGAAAGCCACCGGCAACGGCAGGCGCGAAGGGTTCTCGCACCAGCCGCTGCCGCGCATGACCAATACCTATATGGTGGGCGGCGACACGCCGCCTGAGGAAATGATCGCTTCCGTGAAGAAAGGCATTTACGCGGTGCATTTCGGCGGCGGGCAGGTGGATATCACCTCGGGGAAATTCGTATTCTCCGCTTCGGAAGCGTACATGATCGAAGACGGCAAAGTGACGTATCCCATCAAAGGGGCGACGCTGATCGGCAGCGGCGCCGATGCGATGCGTAAAGTGAAAATGGTCGGCAACGATATGTGCCTCGACCAAGGCGTGGGTACGTGCGGCAAGGCCGGACAATCGGTGCCGGTGGGTGTCGGCCAGCCCAGCATGCTGATCGATGCGATGACGGTGGGTGG
>CAYPEF010000054.1:0-14634 GCA_964409675.1 uncultured Rickettsiales bacterium
AATCCGGCATGGTGCGCGAGACGCTCTTTAGAATGTTCACCGCCGGATAGCGCCCGCGCTGCGCAATGGCGCGGTCGAGGATAATATGCCCGTCCAGGATGCCGCGCACTGTGTCCGATACCGGCTCGTTAGTGTCGTCGCCCTCCACCAGCACGGTGAAGAGCCCGGTGATCGCGCCCTGCTCTTTCGTGCCAGGCCCGGCACGCTCCAGCAATTTTGGCAGCTCAGCAAATACCGTCGGAGTATACCCCTTACTGGTAGGCGGCTCCCCTGCCGATAAACCAATTTCCCGCTGCGCCATGGCAAAGCGCGTCACCGAATCCATCAGGCACAGCACATGCTTTCCCTGGTCTCGAAAATACTCCGCTACCGCCATGGTGAGGTACGCCGCCTGCCGGCGCATCAGCGCGTATTCGTCAGATGTGGCCACCACCAGCACCGAGCGAGCGAGCCCCTCTTCGCCAAGGTCATCCTCAATGAATTCCTGCACCTCGCGCCCACGCTCGCCGATCAGGCCGATCACGTTGATGTCGGCCTGCGAATTGCGCGCGAGCATCGACATTAAAATCGACTTCCCAACGCCTGACCCGGCGAAAATCCCCATGCGCTGCCCCCGGCAGCAGGAAAGGAATGTGTTAATCCCCCGCACGCCAAGATTCATTTTTCCCTTTACCCGCGCCCGCGCATGCGCGTTGGGCGGCGAGGCGCGCAAGGCATATGCGTGCGGCCCCTGTGGCAGCGCGCCCTTGCCGTCCACCGGCTCGCCCATGGCGTTGACGATACGCCCAAGCCATGCCTCTGCCGGGTATACGCTGGAATCGGAGGCGATCAGCGAAACCCTGGCTCCCGGCCCTACCCCCTCCAGGCTGCCGTATGGCATCAGCAGGGCTCGCCCGTCGCGGAACCCCACCACCTCCGAAAGTAACGGTTTTTGCCCCCGTCCTGCCCCCGAAGGGTAAATGCGGCAGCGGGCGCCGACGCTCAAAAACCGCTCTATCCCTAGGCACTCGATCAGCAGCCCCTGCACGGAGCCCACAGTGCCGTGAAGATTAAGGTCCTGAATTCTATTTATTTCGGCCAATTGGTCTTGCATTTTTGCAACGCTTTTTACTTGTCTGTTCATTTTTATGAAACTATATATTGATTATTAAAACATGCCCAGTTAAAGATTGTGTTAACAGTCATTTTGTGGTTAACTTTTTCTTAAGGCCGTCCGGTCATTTATCGCCAGGAGATTGAGATTATGCGCGTATTGCTCGTTGAAGACGATTCCTCCACCGCCAAGGCCATCGAGCTGTCGCTAGCCTCCGAAGGCATCATCTGCGACACCACGCAGCTGGGCGAGGAAGGTCTGGAAATCGGGAAAATCTATGATTACGACATTATTATTCTTGACCTGATGCTCCCCGATATCGACGGCTACGAAGTACTGCGCCGCTTCCGCGCCGCCCGCGTCACCACCCCGATCCTGATCCTCTCCGGCCTCTCCGGCCCCGACCAGAAGATCAAGGGCCTCGGCTACGGCGCCGACGACTATCTCACCAAGCCCTTCAACAAGGGCGAGTTGATTGCCCGCATCCAGGCGATTGTCCGCCGCTCCAAGGGCCATTCGGAATCCATCATCCGCACCGGCAAGCTCTCCATCAACCTCGACACCCGCTCGGTGGAGGTGGACGCCAAGCCGCTGCACTTAACCTCCAAGGAATACGCTATCCTGGAGCTGCTGTCGCTTCGCAAGGGCACCACGCTCACCAAGGAAATGTTCCTCAACCACCTTTACGGCGGCATTGACGAGCCGGAACTGAAAATCATCGACGTCTTCATCTGCAAGCTGCGCAAGAAGCTCGCCACCGCCGCCGGCGGCGAAAACTACATCGAAACCGTCTGGGGCCGTGGCTACGTGCTGAAAGACCCAGACCAGATCGACGGTGAGCAGAGCACAATTGAGGAAGAGGTGGCATAAAGCCACCTCCTGAGAAAGCATAAAAAAAGCCCTCAATACCGAGGGCTTTTTTTATATAATGAATCTATGCAATCATAGGACAGGCGAAAGCAATATTCAGCGCGGCCTGTCTTCACGTCCAGTTGATGGCACTATCCGTGTTTCAGGTAAAGCTTTAACGCCATCAGGCAGTAACGCCTGCAGCCGTGCGTCATTTTCCCATAACCGCTGCTGATGCGCTTGTTGAATAGCAAATGAAGGATAATCCGCCGTACAGCGGTTATCAATAGCAGCAAAAACAGAATCATCCGCTGCCATAAGCACTTTTTTAGGATGACGAGTGTATGGGTCGTTATATGCATAAATACCAAAGTCGTCCCATGATAAATCAGTCGGCAATAGAATATTAGAGCGCTTTAGCTCCTCTAGAAAATCAGGAATCAGTGCATCAAATTCACTATCAGTGCCTTTTGCAAGTTTAGGCAGTATCTCGAGTTTATAATGCTTTGAGTGCTCAAAATCATTTTTTTCAAAAAGGGGCTGCAACACATACGGTATTTTTGCACGCTTAAACAAAGGCCCTTGCGGAGCCAGTCGCAAAACTAGATCGGGATTTTCGCTATCATTGAACACCAGGGCACCCCTACCCGCCCCTAGAAAAAGCAAATTTTCAAACCCATGCTTATCAAGAAATCTATCGACCTCGCTTAATGCTTCATCATTGTGTAAAAAACGTTCTAACGTATATTGCTGCGGGTATTTAGAAGCCACTTCTGTCATTAAGCACTTAATATTGCTCATATACAATAACCAGGTTAATATTTGATAACCTTATAAAAAACACATTTTGTTAGGGAGTCAAGGCAATTAAGGGAGGCAGCTTTCACTGCAGCTGGTAAATCCCCCGCAACCCCTCCAGCTGCACCAGCCGCTTATTCTGCTCCAGGATAGATTCGGTGCTGCCCAGATATAAAATGCCGCCCGGCTGCAACGAATTACACAGGCGCTCAATGATGGAACCCTTTGTCGGCTCATCGAAATAGATCAACACGTTGCGGCAGAAGATGATGTCGAACTTGCCAAGCGCGCCGTAATCGTTGAGTAAGTTCAGTGTCTGGAATTTCACCATGGCGCGGATATTATCCTTCACCTTCCAGTTGGTATCCGGCAGCGAATCGAAATATTTCACCAACAGCTGGATCGGCAGGCCGCGCTGCACCTCGAACTGGGAATAGACGCCCTGTTTTGCGCGCTCGATCACCTTCTCAGCCAGGTCAGAGGCGATGATCTCATACTGCCAGCCCGGGTTGGCCGCTTGTTCTTCCAGCAGGGTAAAGGCGATGGTGTACGGCTCCTGCCCCGTGGAGGCGGCGGCGGACCAGATGCGGATATTACGCCGCGCACCGGCCAGCGTGCGCACTTTCGGCAGCACCGCCTGGCGCAGTTGCTCGAAAGGCTTGCCGTCGCGGAAGAAGGAGGATTCGTTGGTCGTCATCGCCTCGGTGATTTCCACCATCAGCTTTTCCACCGGCTGGGTGCGGATTTTCGCCACCATCTCGTCAATGGTGTTAAACCCGTTGGCGCGTGCCACCGGCAGCAGGCGGCTTTCCAGCAGGTACGCCTTCTCGGGCGTGAGTGTCAGGCCTGAGCGCTGCTTTAGCAGCTTGATCATGAAGTCGATATCAGATGCGTGCATGGCTGCATGCCTTTATCAGATACGGGGCAATCTCCGGCAGCGGCAGCACGGCGCGGCAGATGCCGCTTTCCGCCACCGCCTTGGGCATCCCCCAGACGACGCTGGTTGCCTCGTCCTGCGCAATCACATTGCCGCCCTGCGCCACCACAACTTTCGCGCCTTCCAGCCCGTCCTGCCCCATGCCGGTCAGCACGGCCAACAGCAGGCCGGAGCCGTAAATGGAGGCCAGCGAGCGCAGCATCGGGTCGGCGGCGGGGCGGCAGAAATTCTCCGGCGGGTCTTGGTTCAGGTGCAGGAGAACGTCCACTCCCTTTTTCTCCGCCGTCATATGGTAATTGCCGGGTGCAAGATACACATGCCCGGCCTTCGCGGATTCGCCTTCCTTCGCCTCGGCGCAGGGGCGCCCGCTTGCCTTGCCTAAATGCTCGGCCAGCAGCGTGGTGAAAGTGGGGGGCATGTGCTGGGTGATATAGATCGGCAAATGCGTCAGCTGCCCTTTCATCTGCTCCAGGATCGCCTGCAGCGCCTGCGGACCGCCGGTGGAGGAAGCAATCGCAATGGCCCGCACTGGCGGGATAGGTGCTGATGCATTGCTGAGCGATATCGGAGTGCTTGGGCGTGGCGATGGCAGCGGCGCTTGGGCTACCACGGGCGTTTTAGCCGTGCGCGCCGAAACGCCGCCGAGCGCTTTCACCTTGTCGGTCAGTTCGCGGTAGAACAGCGCCAACTGCTCCGTGTCGCGCGCCGAGGGCTTGGCCAGGTAATCCGCCGCGCCCAGCTCCATCGCTTGCAGGCTGATGGCGGCATTGCGTACCGAAAGTGTGGAGGCGACGATGATTTTCCCCTGCGGCCATTCCCGCAGCAGCCTGGGCAGGGCGGTGATGCCGTCCATCACCGGCATTTCAATATCGAGGATAATCACATCCGGCTTGTGCAGCGCCACCATATCCACCGCCATCTGCCCATTGGAAGCGGTGGCGATGACCTCAATATACGGATCGGCGGTCAGCGCACGGGTGATCAGCCCGCGGATGACGGCGGAATCGTCAACCAGCATCACGCGGACGGTCATGGCGCTACCGGCAATCTGGGAGTGACATGTGCAGGAATCAAGACAGAAGCCCCACCTGCATCAGCTTGCCCTTGATGATTTCCTCATCAAACGGCTTCATCACATACTCATCCGCCCCGGCCTGCAGCGCTTCCATGATATTTTTCATCTCATGCTCGGTGGTGCAGAAAATCACTTTTGGGGTGGCCCCGTTCGGCTCGGCGCGCAGCGCGCGGATGAATTCGATGCCGTTCATCACCGGCATATGCCAGTCCAGCAGGATCAGCACCGGCATGGACGCCTGGCAAGCGGTGAGCGCCTCCTGGCCGTTTTCAGCCTCGGTCACACTGAAGCCAAGCGGCTCGATCATGCGCCGCGCCAATTTGCGCACTACTTTGGAATCATCCACAATCAGGCAGGAGGACATAACAACCTTACAAGGAAAAAAGCGTCTTGATATCGATAATCACCAGCAATTCGCGCTGGAGGCGGCAGATGCCGTCGGCTACTTCACGCCAGTTGCCCTGCAAATTGGCGGGCACGCTTTCAAACTGCGCGGTGGGGATGTTCATTACCTCGCCCACGCTATCGACCACCATGCTATACAGCTCGCCCTGGTATTCGATCACCACGAACATGGGTGATTTTTCCGTTTCCGAAGGCGGCAGGCGCAGCCGCTTGCGTCCGTCGATCACGGTCACGATGCGCCCGCGCAGATTGATGGCTCCCGCCACCTCCTCCGGCGCCAGCGGAATGCGCGCCACGTTCTGCGCGCGCAGCACATCCTGCACATGCTCCACTGGAATGCCGAACAGCTGGCCGCCGATGCGCACCGTCACCAGCATTTTCGTATCGGAGACATAAAAGGATTGAGTCTCGGCGCTTGCCGTGGCGGTGGACTGCATCATGCGGCCATGTCGTTGGATGTGGGGATGGAGAGGTATTGCGCAATCGCCTGCAGCAGGCCGGGGCGATCGGTCTTGACGATGCAGGACTCAATGCCTGCCGCCTTGCCCTTGGCCACCACCTCATTGCTGAGCGACGCCGTGTAGGCGATGAAGGGAATGGTGTTGATGCCGGGCAGCGCCTTGCAGGCGGCGGTGAACTCAAAGCCGTTCATGCCGGGCATTTCGATGTCGGTCACCACCAGGTCGAATTTCTTTTCGCGCTTGCCGATCAGCCGGATCGCTTCCATACCGCTTTCCGCCGATGTCACCTTATAGCCCGCCGCCGAGAGGAACGGCACGGTGAGATTGCGGAAAAAGGGGCTATCCTCCACGAGCAGAATTTCACACTCGGACGCCTTGTTCTTGCCCTGCGACACCGTATCGCTGATCGCCTGATCCACCAGGTCGGAGAGCAGTTGCGCCACGTCGATCACGTCGGTGGTGCGCTCGGCGATCACCATGCTGCCAAGGCAGCCCTTTTCCTTCGACTTCAGTTTAATGGCAAACGGCGCATGCACGATGTCCACAATCGCCTCCACCACCAGACCGATAGTCTTTTTATCGTAGGTAAAGACGATCACCTGCACCAGGCCCGAATTGGGAACGGTCATTTTATCGTCAAGCGTAATCAGGCGCATCAGCTCACCGCGGTACTGCACCACCGGGTGCTCTCCGGCAAGCTCGATCTGCGCGGCGTCAATTTCTTCAAGGCGCGACACCAGCTCCAGCGGCACCGCCTTGGGCGCGCCCTTGCCGGCGGTGAAGATCAGGAAGCTGATCATCTTGTCGCCCGCATCGGCGGAAGCGTCGCCGTTATCCTGCTGGTGCGAATTCTCGATATCGCCGATGCCCTTGGCCAGCCCATTCGGGTCCAGGATCATGATGATACTGCCATCCCCCAGTATGGTATTTCCCGAATAGAGGGGTATGCTCTTCAGCAGGCTGGAAACCGGCTTCACCACGATTTCCTCCGTATCGAACACGCGGTCCACGATCAGGCCGAACTCATAGCCGCCCACCTTGCACACCACGATGAAGGATTCCTTCCCTTCCCAGTCGCGCGCGCCGCGGCTCACCTGCAGCATGTCGCCCAGCACCGCCAGCGGCAGCAGCTTTTCGCGCAGCCGAATCACCGGCGAGCCGTTGATGGTCTCAATCTGCACTTCCGTGTCTTTCGCCACGCGCACCAGCTCCAGCACGTTGATCTGCGGCAGCGCAAAGCGCATGCCCGATACTTCCACGATCAATACGGAGACGATGGCAAGCGTCAGCGGAATCTTGATGCTGAACTTGGATCCCTTGCCCAGCTCCGAACTCAGCTCAATCGTGCCGCCGATTTTTTCGATATTGGTGCGCACCACGTCCATGCCCACGCCACGGCCCGATACACTGGTAACCTTCTCCGCCGTAGAAAACCCGGCGCGGAAGATGAATTGCATGATCTGCTGGTCCGGCATGTTCTCCAGCTCGGAGCCGGTGACGAGGCCGTTGGCGAGCGCCTTTTCCTTAATGCGCGCCACGTTCAGCCCCTTGCCGTCATCGGCGATCTCGATGATGATATGGCCGCCTTCATGGAACGCGCTGAGCGACACCGTGCCCGTTTCGGATTTTCCGGTGGCCTTGCGGTCGGCGGGCAGCTCCAGCCCGTGGTCGCAGGAATTACGCACCATGTGGGTCAGTGGGTCCTTGATCAGCTCCAGCAATTGCCGGTCCAGCTCGGTTTCCGCGCCGTGCATTTTCAGCTCGATCTTCTTGTTCAATTCATGCGACAAATCGCGGATCAGGCGCGGAAATTTCGACCATGCGTTGCCGATCGGCTGCATGCGCGTCTTCATCACGCCTTCCTGCAACTCGGAGGTGATATGGCTCAGCTGCTGAAGCGGGGCCATGAAATCGCGGTCTTCGCGCGTGCGCGCGATCTGGAGCAATTGGTTGCGCGTCAGCACCAGCTCGCTCACCATCTGCATCAGATTTTCCAGCACGTCCAGATTGACGCGGATCGACTGATTCGCCGCCGCCGCGCCGCCGTCCTTGGCCTCGCCTTTATCCGCCGTGGCTGCCGCCGGCGCTGCGGGTTGCGCCGCCGCAGGCTGCTGCGCCACCAATGCCGGTTTTGCCGGTGCGGGCGCTTCCGCCACCACCTCTGCCGGCGCTTCGGCGGGTGCGTCTTTCTGCTCGGCAATCAGCGCCGCTAAATCATCATCGCCCTTGAAGAAGGAGGAGAAATCGGCGGCAGGCGCTTCCGCCGCAGGCGCAGCTGCAGCTGCCGGCGCGCCGGCCTCGCCTTCGATCTGCCCGGTATCGGCGAAATGGTTAAGCTTGCCGATCAGCGAAGCGTCGCTTCCTTCCGGCTCCTGCCCGTTCTGGCTCAGGAAATCGATTAGGTTCTTGATATTATCGAGCGAGGCCAGCACCAGCGTGATGGCTTCCGGCGTGGCGTCCAGCTCCTTGTCGCGGATTTTGCCGAGCACGTTTTCCGACGCGTGCGCCACCGACTCCAGCCGGGGCAGCCCCAGAAAACCGCAGGTACCCTTGATAGTGTGCACAATGCGGAAGATGTTGCCAAGAATCGCGGCATCGCCGGGATTCTGCTCCAGCTTCACCAGCTCCTGGTCGAGCAGCGACAGGCCTTCCACTGTTTCGGTGATAAATTCACTGATCAGATCATCCATGCGAAGCTCCTGCCATCTCCCCCGCCATTGCCGGCTGTACGGCTGTAAACATAATCGATTCCGCGCCCGCCTCGATGCTGAGCGTCACATGCAGCTCATCGGCCAGGCGGCGCGTCAGGTAATATTGCACATTCTTCGGGCTCATCAGGTCGCTGTTGCCGCCCGTCTTCAGGATGCCGTCAGCTTCCGCGTCCCACTTCACCGCCGAGCCGCTGGCGCTGACCTGGATGCGCTTTTCCCCCTCATCGTCATGCGCGATGCGCACCGACACCGTGCCGCCCTTCAGCAGCGCGGACGATGCGATAATCAGCAGGTTGAAAATCAGCCGCACCATTTTCACGCTGATGGAGATGCCCGCCGCGTCGGTGTATTCGTCCGGCCAGTCGAGCGCCACCTTGCTGCCGGCGAAGAAATCGGCGGCCATTTTCTGCTTATCGGTGAGCGAGGCTTCGCCGTGGTCCTTTACCCGCCCATACGCCAGCCGGTAAAACTGCAGGCGCGACACGGCGGAAAACGCACTGGTGACAATCAGCTCCACCGCCTGGTTCTGCATGCTGAAGCCTTCTTCGCTCAGGAATTCCGCGCCGTTATTGACGGCGCCGATCGGCCCCGTCAGATCATGGCAAAGGCGGGTGCACAGCAATTCGGCCATGCGCAGTTCTTCAATCATACAATTCCCAGCGACAAAACAGATCTCAGTAACAGAAACAGGCAGGCGAAAGCGATCCGCTTCAGCCCTTTTCTTCCACTATTTCGCAGAAAGATGAATTTTCAGTAAACTTACTGCAAAAAATACCTATTCTTTCAGGATGTACGCTGTGCTAAAAACAGATAAAATACTGGCGATACAGGCTCTACTGCGCTAATACACCCCCATTGCCGCCAATTACGGCATTCAGAAGGCATCACTGGTATGACAAGCGATACGTTGATCGGCAACCGGCTCAAGGAATGCATGCGCACGCGCGGCATCAACGCCACCGAACTGGCGCGCCAGGCGGATGTGCGCACCTCCTTCATCTACGACGTAATCAGCGGCAAATCGCTCAACCCATCCACCGTCACGCTGGCAAGGGTGGCGGAGACGCTAGGGGTTTCGCTGCATTACCTGGTCGGGGCCGAGGCGGAACCGGCGGCGGCACAGCCGGCGGCGGAGGATTTCGTCGCTCTGCCGCGCCTGACGGTGGAAGCTTCCGCCGGCGGCGGTGCGCAGGTAATTTCGGAAAAAACCGAGGAATATTATTATTTCCGCCGCTCCTGGATCCGCAACCGGCTGATGACCGCCCCGGCGAACTTACGCCTGCTGTTCGTGCGCGGCGACAGCATGGAGCCTACATTGCATGATGGCGACATCATCCTCACCGATATCAGCAAGACCATTCCCTCCCCGCCCGGCATTTTCGTGCTGTTCGACGGGCTGGGGCTGGTGGCGAAACGGCTGGAATATGTCAGCGGCTCGGAGCCGCCGGCGGTGCGGATTATTTCGGATAACCCGCAATACGGCGCTTATGAGCGCCCGGTGGCGGACATGCGCATCATTGGCCGCGTGGTATGGTTCGCGCGGGAATTGTAAGCGGCGGCGGACGGCTTGCCGAGGCCGGGGGCAAGGCTCAGTTCCTCCATCTTGCGGTACAGGGTGGAGCGGCCCAGCCCCAGCGCCCGCGCCGCCTTCGTCACCTGACCGCGGCTGTGCATCAGCGCGTAGGCGATAATATCGGCTTCCAGCTCGCGGAACCGGCGGATTTCACCATCTTCTTTCACCAGCGGCACGCGGTCCGCCGTTTCAGGCGGCGCTTCCAGCTGCAGCATGCGCTGCAGGGTTTGCAGGCGCGTGAGGTTGCGCAGCGTGCATTTCAGCCGGTCGACGCTCACCGGGCGGGCCAGCATGTCGTCCACCCCCGCCTCGGCCACCAGCGCTTCGGCTTCGGCGTCGCCAAACGGGTAGAGCGCCAGCACGGCGATATCGCGGCAATACTGACGCACCGCCACCAGTTCCGCTTCCAGCGCGGGCACCGAATGCGGGCTGACATCCAGGATCAGGATGCCGAACGACCCCAACTCGCCGCGCGAGAGGTCTTTCAGGGCCGACATCGGCAGGGCGTGCAGCGCGTAATGCAGCCGGTGGCGTATCAGGTCGGCAACCGGCTCGGAACGACCGGGATTGTCACTGATCAATAATACCGATGTCATTGGAATCCCCCGTCTTTTGCCTGAGCGCACAATCGGAATATAATAATAGTATAAAGATATACAACCACTGATATTATTCAACCGTTTTTATCTTTTTCTTTCCGCCCCTGTCCCGCTTATGGTATGTTTTCATTAATATATGAGTATTCGCCGCACCTCCCCGCTTTTTTCTCTCGCCGCCTTTGCAGGTTTAGGCGTAACCTGGCTGTTTACCTCGGCTTTTCAGGTTCCCTGCTTCGCCTTCTGCACCGATCAAACGAATATCCAGGAAAATTACGTCAAATCCCGCGACGAATGCCGCGAATTCGCCGAGCTGAAGGCTGATATCTATAACGACCCCGCCAGCCCGGAGGCCGCCAAGCAGCGCAAAACCCGACTGGTGGGCCTGTTCAGCGACTGCATGGGCGCCAAGGGCTGGACCGTGCCCGGCCCCACAGCAGACCCGAAGGACAAGGATGCCAAGCCGGGAGACAAGGCCGCGCCCGATGCCGCCGCCGTTGCAGCCGCAGCCACGGCCAAGCGCGATCTGCAGCGCTCCGCCGAATGCGCCTATGCGCGTCAGGCCGAAAACAACACCGCCACCGCCGCGTCCCAGGCAAAAGGATGCGACGAAGAATGCACCCAGCGCCTGCGCATGGCCCCGGA
The DNA here is from genome assembly GCA_964409675.1 of uncultured Rickettsiales bacterium. Classification (GTDB taxonomy): domain Bacteria; phylum Pseudomonadota; class Alphaproteobacteria; order Rickettsiales; family SXRF01; genus CAYMDD01. The sequence goes on from CAYPEF010000054.1 coordinate 11,144, forward strand.
AGCCCCGCTTCCCGCCTCCTGCCCACCCGAAGGCAGCGCCCGCCTGCGCCTGCTGAAAGCCGATGCCGAACGGGCTGGCCCGCCGCCAGGCGTTATCGCAGCCCCCATCATCACCAGCACATCAAAAGCTTCCGCCAGCGCTTCAGCCTCGGCCACGGCCAGCGCCAAACCTGCGAGCAGCAAGCACAAAAAAAGCGGCACCAAGAAAAGCGCCGCCCAAAAACCCTCCGATAAAACCGCCGCTCCGGCAAAACCTTCCGCAGCCAAGGCAGCCCCCGCCCCCGCAAGCACACCCAAACCCGCCACCCCTCCCCGCTCCGGCAGCCCGGAAGCAGTGCTAGAACAAGGATTGCATTTAAAATAAGTTTCTTAATTAAAAATAAACCGTAAGGAACATCCTAGCACTTCCGCTCCCGTACCATTATTATAAGGATTTCCCGCCGCATTCGATACGCATACGCCATTACTCGGCGCAGCTGGGGTAGAAGTGCCGGGGGCACAGGTAACGGTATAGGAGGGAGTTGCACAGGGCGGCGTATTTAACGTATCGTAATAGAAGTTTACGTTGCGCGCCGTTATAGTGCCGCTAAGAGGCATTCCATCATCTATTTTACTGTCAATTGCATATCCGTCACGCGGTGCCACCGCCGTTTCCGACTCCCCAATCAGGTGGCCAAAATTATCCAGTGAGTTAATACCCCCGACCAGCTGGTAATAAGACCTGCCTGCATCGGTATAGGCAGTAAAGAATGCACGCTTGTCCAGTACAGATCCGGGGAGAATGGATTGAAGAGCAATAATATCAGCCGCCGTTCCGCACGTACCACCAGCTGAATTCCCATCAACGCCGCTAAACGTGCCCTCAATTAATCTTGCAGTACTGAGATCATTCCAGAACAATGCCACTTCGCCGCAAATGTAATTCCCGCCGGCATGGCCAGATTCAATTGCAAAATCTTCATTCCCTTGGCCCTTGGTTCCCGCTCGCGATATCATTCCGAACTGAGCGGCTCTTAATGCTGATATATCACCGGGAAGCGCATTATATTTTATACGAAAGGCATTCACTGCTGTATTGTATTTCTCAACCTGAGTGATAGTACCTCTTACCGCAGCTGCACGGATCAAATCCCGACCCACTAAAACGCCACCGATAATCAATCCGATAATTACCAGAACAATCGAAAGCTCAATCAAGGTAAACCCGAAACAAGGCACTGTTTCCCCTGACTTTCTCATTTTTTCTTCCTATTATAGGCTATAAGTATCTACTATACCGATCTTTTTAATTACCAGTCACTTTTTCATTCCATCCGTTAGACTGATGGCGCGGTTTCGCCTGCGGCATGCCGCTCGGCAGCCAGCCCATGCGCCAGAACATCAACAGCATGCCGAACGCCACGCCGATCATCAGCATGATGGCGAAGAAATAGCCGTAATGCCAGCCCAGCTCCGGCATGTTGTGGAAATTCATCCCGTACACGCCCGCAATCAGGTTCAGCGGGATAAACACCGCCGACACCATGGTCAGCACCTTGACGATTTCGTTGGTTTTATGCCCCTCATAGGCAAGGAACGTATTGAGCAATCCCCCGGCAGTATCGCGGTAGAACTGCGAAAGCTCGTTCGCCTGAATGCTGTGGTCGTAGCAATCGCGCAGGAAATTTCGGGTATTTTTAGTCATCAGCGGCGAATCCTCGCGCATCAGCATACCGATGATGTCGCTCATCGGATAAATAGTCCGGTGCAACAGCAGCAAATCGCTCTTGGCGTGGTGGATATGCTGGATGATATCCTGGTCAGGCGCGCCGACATTGCGGTTATCGGCGGAGAAAATCTGCTCTTCGATCATGCTCAGGCGGTAATTCAGCTGGTCAAGCACCGGGAAATAGCGGTCGATCACCTCGTCGAGAATAGCGTAATACAAGTAATCCGCGCCGCAATAGCGGATTTTGCCGGTGCCGCGGCGCACGCGGTCGCGCACCTGCTCGAAACTGTGGCTGGGCCGCTCCTGGAACACCAGCACCACGTTTTTCTTGAGGAACAGGCTCACCTGCTCGCTCTCGAACTGTTCGGCAAGAATGCCGCCCTTGACGATAGTGAACACGTAATGCTCGTAAAACTCCACCTTCGGGCGATGGCTGGTATCCAGCACGTCCTCCAGCGAAAGCCTGTCCAGCGCGAACAACGTGCCTAGCTGGTCGATCAGCTCCACATCGGCCAGCCCCACCACGTTCACCCACACCACCGGCCAGGCGGAGAGGAACGGGCCGATCTCATTGACATTATCCACCGGATGCTCGATGAAGCCCTCCACCCCGTAGCACATCAAGGTGATGCGGGTGGGCAGGTGCAGCGGGTTATGCTGCAGCACGCCGGGGGCGGAGCCGGGGTTCGACTTCATCTGGCCGGGGGCAAGATTTTTGCGCTTATGCAGGCGTTTTTTCGAGCGCGCCATACGGCCTTCCATTCCTATACGGTAGATTTCACATATTGCCTGTGTTACGCTTAATTTTCCATTAATCAAGCCAAACCAACCATGCAAAAAACCCGCATCACCTGCACCCGCCTGCTCGCCTTCGACGCCGCCCACCGCGTCATGGAGCATGAAAGCAAATGCCGCCATTTCCACGGCCACCGCTACGGCGTGGAAGCCACCTTTACTGCCCCCGAACTGGATGCGCTGGGGCGGGTGGTGGATTTCGGCATCATCAAGGAAAAGCTCGGCGCATGGATTGATGAGCAGTGGGACCATACGGCAATTCTTTGGGATAAAGACCGGGATCTGGGTGAAGCGGTAGCGGCGCAAACGAAACAGCGCATCTATTACCTGCCCTATAACCCGACGGCAGAGAATATCGCACGCTACCTGCTGGAGCGCATTTGCCCGGAGCTGTTTAAAGATAGCAGCATTGAGTGCGTTTCCGTGCGCGTGCAGGAAACACCGAATTGCTCGGCGGAAGCGCATAGATAACCAAAACACAAAACGCCCTCAAGCCTGCGGATGCAGGGAGGGTAATGTTATTTCAAGCGGAGCGAGGAATCCTGCTTCCGCACGGAGAGCAAGTTGTATCCCTCATTGCATTCGGGATAAGATTTTCTGTCGTCCCGGCCTGCGCCGGGGTGACGGTGTTTCTTCGGCCCGGGCCATAGGAAGTTGGTACAGGCGGGGCACGTGAGGACGGTATCGCCGAACCCCTAGGGCTAGCGGTGTTTCTCCGCATCACCCGTTCCCTGCCGCATCCGGTATCTTCCAACGGATGCATTTCATTGAGCGCTCAATGAGGGACAGTATGCAGGGATTGAATGGGGCCGGAAGAGGGTTTTTTACCTGTCGTCCCCGCCGGCCCGCAGAGCTGTCGGGGAACGACGAGAAGAAGCTTACGGATACAATCGCTCCACACTCCACCCTTGCCCCGTATGGGTATATACCTCTCGGTCATGCAGGCGGAAAGGGCGTTCGGTCCAGAACTCGATGCGGTTCGGGATCA
>CAYPEF010000055.1:0-14631 GCA_964409675.1 uncultured Rickettsiales bacterium
GCGCTTCTGCGACGCGTTCAATATCCCCATTGTCACCTTCGTGGACGTGCCCGGCTTCATGCCCGGCACCTACCAGGAGCATAACGGCGTCATCAAGCATGGCGCGAAGCTGCTCTATGCCTATGCCGAAGCCACGGTGCCGAAAATCACCGTCATCACCCGCAAGGCCTACGGCGGCGCGTATGACGTGATGGCGTCCAAGCATCTGCGCGGCGACGTGAACTACGCCTGGCCCTCCGCCGAAATCGCGGTGATGGGCCCCAAGGGCGCGGTGGAAATCATCTTCCGCGGCAAATACGCCAACGAAGAAGAGCAGCAGAAGCTGATCGACGATTACCGCGCCAAGTTCGCCAGCCCCTTCGTGGCGGCGAGCAGGGGCTATATCGACGACGTCATCCGCCCGCAGAACACCCGCTGGCGCATCTGCCGCAGTCTCGCCATCCTGCGCGACAAAAATCTGCAGAATCCGTGGAAGAAGCACGATAACCTGCCGCTCTAAGCGGCGCCAGTAACAAGAGGCGAACGTGTCCGCTGAACTGACCGACTATGAGCTGAAGATGCTGGATATGCTGCGGCGGCGCAATCCCGCCGAGCATCTGCCGCGTTCGCTTCCCGGTACGTTAGGCGAGCGTATGGCGGACCGCATCACTTCGCTGGTGGGATCATGGCGGTTCATTATCATCCAGAGCGCATTGTTCGCCATCTGGGTGGCGATGAACGTGGCGGCCTTCATCCAGCACTGGGACCCGTATCCCTTCATCCTGCTAAACTTGATGCTCTCTTTCCAGGCCGCCTACACCGCGCCTATCATCATGATGAGCCAGAACCGCGAAATGGAGAACGACCGCAAGCAGCTGCAGTATTATTATGAGGTCAACGTGAAAAGCGAGCTGGAGCTGGAACTGCTGCACCAGAAAATGGACGATTTGATGCAAATGATGATGCAGCCCATCGACCAGCGCAAACTGCCCGAGAGCGTGGATTTATGAGCTATTGTCATGCCAGCGCAGGCCGGTATCCTGAATATCGGCTGGTTACGGCGCGGCACGTGAAGATACCGGCCTGCGCCGGTATGACGAAGGAAGGCGCATGAAATACATTCTCCTCATTCTTATCATACTAGTCGCGGGTGTGATGATCATGGTCCGTTGGCAGGCGGATAAGTTCGAGGCGTTTCTTGCGCAGTCCGAGCGGGTGGAGGGGAGCGTCATCTCGAAACAGGATGTCATTAAAGACCCCAAAAACCGCCGCAAGGAGTGGACGGTGACGTATCGTTACTCGACGCGCGATGGAAAGGAATATACCAATGAAGAAGCCATCGAGTTTCAGGACCTCTGGCAAACCTATCAGGCCAGCCAAAAGGCCGATGTTTATTACAGCAAGAATTCCCCGCACCAAAGCTATTTAGCGGAACCCATGGATCGCCGCCTCGGGAGGCTTGTAAAACCCCAAGAAAACAAATAAGACATCTTCATGCCGTTTAACTTCTGAGCCAAAAAGCCATGTTTGAAAAAATTCTCATCGCCAATCGCGGCGAAATCGCCGTCCGCATCATCAAAACCTGCCGCAAGATGGGCATCAAGACGGTTGCCGTGTATTCGGAAGCGGATACATCCGCGCTGCACGTGAAGGAAGCGGATGAGGCGGTGTATGTCGGCCCCAGCCCCTCGGTGCAGAGCTACCTCAATATCGATAATATTTTAAGCGCCATCGACCAGACCGGTGCGGAAGCGGTGCATCCTGGCTACGGCTTTCTTTCGGAAAACCCCGAATTCGCCGCGCGCCTGAAGCGCGAGGGTGTGACGCTGATCGGCCCATCCGCTGATGCGGTGAAACTGATGGGCGATAAGATCGAGTCGAAAAAAATCGCCGTCAAAGCGGGCGTGAGCACCGTACCCGGCACGCTGGACGTGGTGAAGACCGACGCGGAAGCGAAAAAAATCGCCGCTGATATTGGCTACCCGCTGATGATCAAGGCCGCGGCCGGCGGCGGCGGCAAGGGCATGCGCGTGGCGCGCAATGAAAAAGAGCTGCTGGACGGCATCCGCTATGCCTCCTCCGAAGCCGGTTCCAGTTTCAATGACCCGCGCGTCTTTATTGAGAAATATTTTGAAAAACCTCGCCATATCGAAATCCAGCTGCTTGGCGACAAGCAGGGCAACGTGTTGTGGCTGGGTGAGCGCGAATGCTCCATTCAGCGCCGCCACCAGAAAGTGTTGGAAGAAGCGCCGAGCGTATTCCTTGACGAAGCCACCCGTCGCGAGATGGGCGAGCAGGCCGTGGCGCTGGCGAAAGCGGTGGGCTATTACTCCGCTGGCACAGTGGAATTCATCGTCGATGAAAACCGCAAATTCTATTTCCTGGAAATGAACACCCGCCTGCAGGTGGAGCACCGCGTAACGGAGCTGATCACCGGCATTGACTTGGTGGAGTGGATGATCCGCGTCGCCAACGGTGAAAAGCTCACATTTACGCAGGAGGATGTGAAATTCAACGGCTGGGCGATGGAAGCGCGCATCTACGCGGAAGACCCCAAGCGTGGATTCCTGCCGTCATCAGGCCGCATCACCCGCTACCAGGAGCCGGAGAACGTGCACAGCATCCTGATCGACACCGGCGTCTATGAAGGCGGCGAGGTGAGCATGTTCTACGATCCGATGGTCGCCAAAGTATGCAGCCACGCGCCCACGCGCGCGCAAGCCACCGACACGCTCGGGCAGGCGCTTTCGGCCTATATCGTGCGCGGCATCGAGCATAACATGAGCTTCCTGGAGGCTATCCTCACCAATCCGCGCTTCGTGGAGGGCGATATCTCCACCCGCTTCATCGAGCAGGAATATCCCGGTGGATTCGCCGGTGCGGAGCTGACCAGTGAAACCACGCGCGCCTTCCTCGGCGCAGCGATTACCATATTTCTGCGTGACGCCGAGCGCGCTGCCAAGATCTCCGGCCAGCTGCCGGGCCGCCAGCGCGCCATCGGCGCGCGCTGGGTGGTCAGCATCGACGACCAGAATTACTCCGTCTTCGTGCGCACCCGCGAAAATGGTTATGACATCATGCACGACCGCGAGCTGATCGCCGTGCGCACCAGCTGGAAAATGGGCAGACGGCTGTTCCAGGCTACCATCAACGGCAAGCCGGTAAGCGTGAAGCTGCGCAGCTATCTGAACGAAGGCTACCTGCTCGGCCATGCTGGCGCGGAAGTGACGGTGAAAGTGCGCACCCCGCGCATCGCCGAGCTCGCCGCTTTCATGCCAGCCGACCGTGACGCCGGACGCAAGAACCAGCTCAGCGCCCCGATTGCCGGCCTGATCATCGCTATCCGCGTGAAAGAAGGCGAGACGGTCAAAGCCGGCCAGGAGCTGGTGGTACTGGAAGCGATGAAAATGGAAAACGTGATCTACGCCGACCACGAAGTGACCATCAAAAAGATCAGCGTCAAGGAACGCGAGAGCGTCTCGGTGGATCAGGTGCTGATGGAGTTTGAGTAAAAATAATCCTTTTCTGGCATTGGGTTGCCTCTCTAATCGCGGAATTTCAGGGATTGCCATAAAACTGTCATACCCATTGTCATGAAAGCTTCGGATGCATCCGCAGGGGCGTTATGCCAGAGTTGGTATAACAGCCGCAACGGAGGATCCATGGCATTCACGCATGCATTAAAAGCCTACGAGAATTCCAAGCTGCGCCATGTGCGCTACGAGATGGAAGGTGAAATCTACGGGCGCAGCCACCCACTGGGGGGAATCGTGCCGGGATTTAAGCAAATGGGCAACAGCCTCGCGCGGTTGCCGAAGATGGCCTGGGCGGAAATTCGCCGCAGTGGCGGGCCGGATTATACGCCCACCCTGCCGGATATGCCCGAAGCGTTCAAAGGTACCCATATCGAGCAGGCATTCCAGGGCAGCCTGGAGCATAAAAAGGAAAAAGTGCAGCACGATGTTGCCGGTATGAAGACGCTGCTCAGCTTCGACATTCCCGGCTGGTATGCGCATGAGCATGTGGCGGATTTTAATCAGAAGCGGGATCAGATTGTGCTCCCGCAAACAACTTCCACCCTTGGTGCGGTTGGGGCGATCGCCACTTCGCTGGGGGCGCGGATGCTTGCCAGAGGATTGCGTGATTACGGCGTGCATTATGTGCATGATTTAGCATCTCCTGCAGAGAAACTATCGCCCGCACTGCCGGCGTTGGGGCAAGGGTTCGCCGCGGTGGGTAACCGCGTGATGACGGTTTGCTAAACGCTTTTGGGTGTGAACAATGCCGTAAATTGCTGCTTAAGCGCGGCATCCACCGCCGCCATGCCGCATTCCACCCCCAGCGCCTGCAATGACGTCACCCCGAATTCCCGGATGCCGCAGGGCACGATACCACGGTAATGCGAAAGGTCCGGGTGCACGTTAAGCGCGATGCCGTGATAGGCTACCCATTTCTTCACCCGCACGCCGATGGCGGCGATCTTGGCTTCGCCGCGCGCCGGGTCGTGCACCCAGACGCCCACGCGCCCGTCGCGGATGAATCCTTCCACGCCGAACTGCGCAAGGGTTGCGATAATCCATTGCTCCAGCAGCTGGATATAGCGCCGCAGATCGGGCGGGGAGGGGGAAAAAAGCGCCTTTAAATCCAGCATCACATACGCCACGCGCTGACCGGGGCCGTGATAGGTGAATTGCCCGCCGCGTCCGGCATCGTACACCGGGAATTCCTGCCCCTCCAGCAGGTCGCCGTGCTTGGCGCTGGTGCCCGCCGTATAAAGCGGCGGGTGCTCCAGAAGCCAGACCAGCCCCGGTTTTCCCCCGGCCTGCATGGCGGACACGCGCGCCTCCATCGCCGCCAGCGCGTCGGGGTAAGCGATGGGAGAAGCGGATAATTTCCATTCCGGAGCCTGCATTTCCATGCCCATTCCTTAACGCCTCGCGCGCTGGCACGCAACGCTTTTGCTTTAGGCTTGCCAGAGGGGCCTGCGTTTGCTATTCACATAACCCCTTACCAAAGGTTTTGCCCGGCGTGCGGTCGTGGTGGAATTGGTAGACACGCAACGTTGAGGTCGTTGTGCCGCGAGGCTTGGAAGTTCGAGTCTTCTCGACCGCACCACATATGGATTCTAGGAAGTCCGATAAAGTCCAAAAAACCTAGACAAAACAATTCAAATTAGCCTAAATTAGTCCGGTACCATCCGGCAAAGTATTTAGAAATCCGGGGATACTTAGGGGTACTAATAGGGGTATCTCTAAAACTGATAGCCAAAAGTACCCCCATGCTGCTTACCGATACGAAAATTCGTAATGCTAAGCCACAGGTGAAGCCCTACAAGCTATCCATAGGGGAAATTGCACAAAAGCACGGTTACAACCTGAATATCTCGCGTTATATCAGTACGGCAGAGCCGGAAGAAGAGATTATCTTAGAATCGGTAAATGCAAAACTTGTAGCGCTTGAGCAAAAAATTAGAACCGCCACAAACCAGCACAATAATTTCCTTAGGGAACTGAATTTGCCCCCATTACCGACAACATTCCATGATTGAATATCTATCTATTTACCTGGATTTGTCTTCATAATAGCCTGCGTCACCGCATCTATTAATGAAAAATTATTTAACGGATGGTGCTACATCGCCATAGGCATATGCTAGCAACATAACATCCCGTTTAAGGGAAAAATACATAGTTTTTACCTTCCTACGCCACCGCCATTTCCTCTGAAAGGCAACCGCGGTCCCATGTCACCATTTTCTCTATCCGGTGAAGGCGGCAAGTCGGTTCTGAAGTTTCGGAACTCATCGCTGATCGCCGTATCAATAGCGGTTTCTAGCATGTTTCTAAAAGAAGCGGGTTGGTAGGGTTTCGGTCTGCGTAAGCGCATTTCAAGTGGATTGAAATTTGCATAATCGCGGCGAAGATAACTATCCGCTAGTTCTCGTACACGCTGCACGAAATCGCCAGCGCGCTCATTTGCAGCTTCTCTATCTCCACCTCTTACAGGTATGTATACCGTGCGCTCCAGCGCCTCTGCTGGTGCATTCGATGCGAGTCTTTCAGAAAAGCATTCTTCGGTCAGCTGTCCCCGGTGCGTACGGCGTAAACCCAGAGTTACACTTAGGTATTCTTTGTCGTTCTGCTCTATTTGCATGCGGGGCCGCGCTTCCACTACTTCATGCTCCAGTTCATAGCGCGCTGCTAGGTTGCAGATATCGCGTAGGCGAACAGCATCCACGTCATGCGGACGGTTTGGATTGTCCTGCCGTTGCAGAATTTGGCCCTGTGCATCCAGCGCCCACTGGCCACCGCCTGCGGCTTGCGCTTCTAGTATGCGCTTTATAATGTGTGCCGAGTTACGTAAGCGCTCCAAGGTTGCATCGCCTTCAAGCATATGAAATGAGAGTATCCTACTTGCGTTGGTCCCTGTAATAGGCTTGCCGTTCCATTCAAATCCTACTCGTGCTTTCCACATCGAAGAAGGCGTCCCTTCAAAATGTGGTGGATAGATCACAATATTGGACGCTCCCGGTGTAGGAAAATCAACAGGGACACGGCGGATATTCTCATTGGAATAAGGTGACTGGAACGGAAAATGCGCGGAAAGCCAATCCGTAACACCTAGTTTCGTGGCTACTGCGCCTCGCTGATGTAGTTCCTGAATATGCTGGCGTGCCGCTTCAGCACGAAGCTCCGCCGCTTCCCGATTCTCTGGGGTATGCACTATGCCAAGATTGATGCTGATATCGGCGGGATCAGGTTCACCGTATTGCAGCCGCAGGTGGAAAGTTCCTTTCTTTTCCTCTATAACCCCTAGGCCATTGCCATTGATGGGCGCTGCGTTGGGGATAATTTCATCGCCACCTGCAAACTGAACGTGCCGGTTGTTTAGTTTTCTATAGGCCTGCACACCAGGCATGGCCAGAATGCGGTCTTCCCCCTCCGAAAGCAATGCTGCGCCATACGCAAGTGAACAGCCAGTCTTAATAGAGATTTGTAGGGGAGGTCGGTGAATGATGATACCTTCTCCATTTGGATTATCTCCCCAGCGATACATGCGGAGCTCAATAGGAGTATTGCGCCCAGCATCCGGATCAAGAAAAGCACAGAATAAAGTATGTGGAGGATTATGCTCTACAGCTTCACGCACAAACCGTTCGGCTTTTTCTAATACTTTACTTAATGGTTGTGCAGATGGAGGAGTAATGCCTTTTGTTTCCAAAGCATCAAGACTGACTTTTTTTCCTGAAGCTATATACGCGCTAATTATTCGCTCGCCATGTTCACGCGTAAACCCTACAGCTTCACGGCCGCTTTGGTAATATGTTACGAGCGCATTATTAGGAAATTCTAAATTAAAACTTTTTGCGCGGTATGAAGCTTTTTCACGCCCTAAATCAAATTGGGCTTTTATTGTGTCCGCAATATATTTACCTGTGGATATGCCTAGATCATATAGATCTGTATATGACAAAACTCCTTCCGGTTTGGCATTTTCTTTTTCAGCATGTATTTTTTCTGCGTATGCTTGCGCTTTTTCTGCTTTTAAGGCTATCCGAGTTCCTTGTTTGGAGTTTGTTAATATTTTGAAATCATTAGCTGTGAATTTAATCCCTTTGTTCTCATAAGCCTCCCCTTGCAACTTCTGAGCTTTTTCATGAACTGTTTCCAAATACTGTCCGGCTTCGACAAGACCTATGCCAGCAGCAGCTGCAAATTCTGTCGTTGTCCAATAACCAGAAAGCTCTTCTTCCAGTCGTTTTTTGGCATTCAAATGTTCCTCACGCAATGCATGTCCGAATGGGCGAGATATACCATACGCTAACTGCCCTTTATTGTAATAAGGCTCAATCACGCCCTGTGGTAGCTCAACGCCCCAATATTCAATGGCCTTCTCCTTACTTTGTTCTAAACCATTTCTGATTTCTCTAAAAATGCTGTTGCTCCGAGTGGCATCGAATCCCATACCTTGGGCGAAAACTCCGTCGGTCATTAAATAGCTTGGAATGTTTTCCGTTTTTATTGCATGTTCCGCCAGCTCTTTCGCCTGATCGGCTGCAACTGCAACGCAAAACTCGCTTTTACCTCTTGTAGCGGCATTAAAGAGAAAAATATCTTCTTTAGGAACAATTTTCCCCCGATACTCTGCATCCTGATTAGCTTCCTTTGCTATTTTCAAAGTCCGTATTAAATGATCAAGGAGATTCTTTGGGACTCCATATTTTATGAAATCCTTCCGCTCCCATGCGTCATCAGGTTTTGGTGTCTCATCTTTCTTTTTGCTCTCGTATGCAGCCATAATGGCTGGTGCATACTGTGCATCAATACCAAATTTTTGCTTGGTAAGTTGAACACGTGCAGTTCTAGGTACGGATATATTACCATATTGAAGTATATCATTGCCTGTAAGCGACTGCTGCGCAAACTCTCTCATCATTCCTTTAAAGAAGGCGATAGGCATTCCATTTTCTACAAAATCTGTTTGTGTCCACACTTTGCCTGAAACAGAAGCATCAGAAATTCGTTCAGCATTCATAGTTAAACCTGCAATGATAAAGAGCTAAATATATAGTAACTTTCTATCGTAACTAGACTAATGTTAAAGTGCATTTTGCAATTGTATTAGCTTTACTTCACTCTAAGTCTATATTATATAACAAATTTTTTAAAACAGTAATTAATTCCACTGCTACGATCAGTGTCTAATTCGCTCGAAGTTTAGAAAAGCACATGATGCTATATTACTTTTGGGCTGACTGTGTACATAATTTAGTATTCATCATAGAGTTAGTGACTGTATTTAGTGCCTCTCTAATAGGGTCAATGTTTATTCTTGCATAGATTGCAGCTGCAGCCTGTGACTTATGCCCCAGCGTTTTGCCGATAATATATTGGCTGGGGCTCTCTGGGAGGCTAGCCAAGAGCCAAGGGTGCGGCGGAGGTCATGGCATGCGCAGGTTTTTGAGTTCTGCTCTTTTGAGGAGCCTTAGCCAGGCTTTACGAGGATCGTTCAGATGTCCGGCTGCTCCGGTGCCCGAATTGCAGCGCGTTCCGGATAGAAAAGGGCAAGATTAACGCCGTCGCCAACTGAACTACGATACATTACGCCCTCGTAACCGCATTTTTTGATAAATTCGCAGAGGTATTGGCTTGGTACGTAGTCGATTGCAGCTGATTGAGGGATAACAGGGCGAGTGAGTTCATAACCTATTGTATATAAAAAATATTGGGATTCGGCCTAACTTTCTAGAAATAATCCTGGGAGAAAGCGATTGACTAGTGAATCAGCAAAAATATATGCAATTACATCTGGGGGTACTTTTAGGGGTATATATGTTTTTATATAACTAAAAATCATTTTTTTATCAATAAATTGATGGATTAATATGAGTCTTCTCGACGCACCATTGTTTTTTTAGAATGTCCGGTGGAGTTATCCAAAAAATAACAAAAAAATCCCGGATAGGAGCCAATAATGGCAGTCAATCATTTATACCAAAATCCGTTTCTAAAATTGGTCAGGCTCGGAAAACATTTGGCTATTTCGCATACTGGTCAGCGCATAGTGTGTCTGGGCAATAGCCCAGCATGGATGGTGAAAGCCGGAGAAATGGTAGCGCAGAGGCGGGAAAATAAAACGGAGTTTTTGTATATTCCCTTTTCGGGAGGTTTTTTAACTGAGTGTCAAACCAAGACAATACCGTACGAGCGGAGAGTTTTTGAAGAAGTTGATAAGGATCATGACTGGACGAAGGAGCAGGGCATTGCTGAATATCTGAAGAGTCAACACCTCGATCCGGAGTCTATTATTGCATCTGCGCGCCGAGGCAAAAAAACGGTTTTTGTTGATTATATTCAAAGTGCAAAAGGTATAGCCTCGTTTCTGTCGCTGCTATTCAGCTATACGCGCGATCTATCAGAAGCAAAAGAATTAGCCAGAGCGTTAAAAGTGCATCTTTACGGTGAGTACAAACATCCTAAATGTATCCGATTGGCAATACCGAATTTCTAAGAGGATATACCATGCTTCTATGAGCAATTTACCGGTGATATTAGCATTATCAAAGGTGAAAATATACGGCTTGTTTCCTATTATTCACCTTCAGATTGGAACGAGAAACCGCAGGCTTTGCAGGAAACCACAGAGATACAAGTATTTATGCAAAAATTAAGAGATGCGGTGGATGAGCATGTAAAACCTGCTCCCGGCAAGTGGTGGGAAGATTTATGTCTGGACACGCAGTCACAGCGAAAACGTTAATTGGCGCTTTGCGCCATCATGATTTTAGGTGGAATGATTTTGAGATTCAGCAGTAAGTCCTTATTTCACTATATTTGCGAGAGTATGATTGTACGAGGCTATAATATTTGAACCTGCAGAAAATCGAATTAACTAAGAGTCTTTGCGTTTAGACCTGATTATTCTTGTTAAACTCATCCCCCGCCGTGCTGGGCTTGCCGTAGTCGAGGCTATCCCAGGCGGTTTGCTTGTGGTTCGGTTTTTTGCCGAACAGGCGGGAAAAGAAGGAGGATAACCATTTCATGGGCGTTCTTTCGCGGTACCTTCCGGCAAAAGCGGCATTGGTGTGCTGTATGCGGGTCAGTTTGTCTTCGTTCCCGAGATTAGCCGGAAGCCTTCCAGCGTGCGCATCGGCTCCGCCTCGGCCTGCGGCAACTCGTCGAAATCCATATGCTCATCGCCGGCGGGTTTGTCGATGCGCTTCATCTTGCCGTCCACCACCGCGCCATCGGCGATGGTGATGGCGTGGTGCATGATGATGCCTTCCACTACGGCAGTGGGCAAGAGCGAGACATTCCGGGCGCGGATCATGCCCTTGACTTTGCCGTGCACCTGCACGCTCTCGGCCACGATCTCACCGTTCACCACGCCCTGCTTGCGAATCACCAGCGAGTGGCACTGGATATTGCCGTCGATACGGCCATTGAAATCAATCGCGCCATCGCTGATGATATTGCCGAGCAGGTTGAAATCCGCCGAGATGATGCTGGGCACATCCTTCTTGGCAGAGGGTTTTTCCGGCTTGGAGTTAGTTTTGCGAAACATACATACCCGCTTTCAGGAAGTTCACCGGATTGATCGGGTGGTTATTGTAGCGCACCTCATAATGCAGATGCGCGCCGGTGGAGCGGCCGGTGCTGCCCTGCACGCCGATCACCTGGCCTTTGGATACTTTCCGGCCCTCTTTAACGTTGATCTGGCTCATATGCCCGTAGCGGGTGACGATGCCGTAGCCATGGTCGATATCGACCATGTTACCGTACGCGCCATTATAACCGGCGTTGATCACTTTGCCGCTGTTGGCGGCCATGATCTTGGAACCGGCGGGGCCGGCGAGGTCGGTGCCGGGATGAAAGGCGAGGCGGCCCGTGAACGGATCGAGGCGCTGGCCGAACGTACTCTGCGGGTCGGCGTTCTGGATGGGTGAGCCGAGTGGCAGCGTGTCGATGATATGGCTGACTACCGCCAATTGATCAAGCGGGCCGAATAGCTCCTGTGGAATAGTGCCGTTTTCTTCAATATCCGCCGGGATGAACGGTCCGCCCTGCGAGCCCTTACCTTTGGCTGCGATTGCAGCGGGCTTATTATCGTCCTGGTTAGCGCTCTGCTGCTTCACGGCTTTTTTCAGCTGCGCCGGGTCGAGCCCGGTCTTGCGGATGACGGATTCCAAATCGGCGATCTTGCCGTTGGTTTTTTCCTTCACCGTCTGGATGATTTCTTCGTTGGCCGTTTTCAGCTCATGCACGCGCGTCTCTAAAAAGGCAATGCGGGCGGTGAGCTTGTCCGGGCCGACCACGGCACCAAGCGTTGGATCGGTCATGGCGGTGGTGGAGAGGGCGGAAACCGGGGCGATATTCTGCGGCTGCAGCGTGGCGCCGAAATACTGGAAGCTGTTTTCCACGCGGCTGTTAGCCACGGTTTTCAACGCCTGCCCCTGCGCCTGCAGGGTGGAGCGGGCCGACATGTAACTGCCGGTGAAATACGAACCTGCGCCGACACAGCCCAATAACAGAGCGATGCCCGCCAGTTGCGTGCGACCGCTGATAGAATAATGGTTGGTCTGCTGATCTGATATGACGATGATGCTGCGCTTTTGAAACAGTCTTTCCGAGCAATGGCGTACGGATCGAATGAAGCGATTAAACTGCATGCGGTATCTCCCGTTGGTTTTCGATTACCTGCCGCGCACGTGGAGGCGAAAGCCTGCCCGGCGCGTGCCTTTTCTGGGGGCTTTATTATGCGCCTTCCGGCAGCCGCTGGAAGATTGCTGCGAAGAAGCCGTCTACGCCGTCTTGATGCGGCGTTAGCCGAAGCGTAGTTGCATTTTTACAACTCTCAGCGGCAGGGGTCTTATCCCATATTTCAGCCGGTGAAACAACCCTGAAATTACTGACGGATTTTAAGAAATGCGCTGCTACCGATTCGTTCTCACGCTGAAGCATAGAGCAAGTCGCATAGATAATTTTTCCGCCGGGCTTCACCAGGCGCGAAGCACTCAGTAAAATTTTTTTCTGCAAGCCCTCCAACTCCTCCAGATCGGTAGGCGTGAAGCGCCATTTGAGATCGGGATTCCTGCGCCATGTGCCGCTGCCGCTGCACGGCGCATCGACCAGCACGATATCGGCGCTGTCCTTGTGGCGCTTGAGGAAGGCATCATGCTCCGATGTAATCACATGCAATTGCACGTTATCCACGCCCGCGCGCTTCAGGCGCGGCTTCATCTGCGTGAGGCGATTCTCGGACGTATCGAACGCGAGGATGCGGCCTTTATTCTTCATCTGCGCGGCGAGCGCGAGCGTCTTGCCGCCCGCCCCGGCGCAGAAATCAATCACCTTCATCCCCGGTTTCGCCTCCGCCAGTTCTGCCACCAGTTGCGAGCCCGCATCCTGCATCTCGAAATATCCGGCCTTGAACAGCGGTGAGGCGAAGATGGGCGCGCGCTGCGCCAGCCGGATGCCGTGCGGGGCGAGGGGCGCAAGCTCGGCGTGGATGCCTTCTTCGCGCAGTTTCGCCAGCAGATCGTCGCGGCTGATTTTAAGCGTATTGGCGCGCAGGTCCACTGGCGCCTGCGCGTTCAGCGCTTCCATTTCGGCGCTCACATGATTGCCGAACGTGGCCTCCAGTTCTGCGTGCAGCCATGCCGGGTAATTATCGCGCGCCGATGCGGGCATGTCGGGGTGGAATAGTGGCTGGCCTTCGATACGCTTCAGATACGCTTTTTCCTCTGCCGTCAGCGGGGCAGGGGCATAACGCTCGCCGGTGAATAGCGTAGTCACCGATTCGTTCATCTGCGTATGCGGATCCATACTGCGAAACGTTAGGGCGCTTATGACAAGCGCGCGCGCTTCCCCCATGCAGTCATCCCGGCGCAGGCCGGGACCCATGCCATGCGGTGCGGAAAGGCCGGGAGGATTTTCGTGAGACTTTCCTTCGCTGACACTGCCTGGATCCCGGCCTGCGCCGGGATGACAGGAATAGCCTATCCACCATTCCAAACTCGCCTTGTGCCTGAGCACCCAGTACACCAGCTCCGCAATCGCGCCCCGGTCCTTGGAGCCGATGAAGCGCCGCGCGCGGAAATACTGGTCGAGATATGCATCCGCAGGCGTGCGCCTGCCGGCGTTCCATTGAGTGAAAAGCGTGTCCAGCAGCTCAATGGCGGCGGCAATGCGGGCGGCGGGGAGCATATCAAAAGCTATTTATGGAAAAGTCTATTTTTAATCCCATAAGATTATAATGTTTTGTCGACATATTGTTTCTGCAATAGGTAATCCAAAAATTCGATTCCTTTATCAGTAATATTGTAGCTATCATTCACTTTTATTATTAGTTCTCTTAATATTAAAAAATTAAGCCATGCTTCAGGCGTAACGACCGGGTAGGGAAGGTTTAAAGTTTTGACTTTGAGCGTGTAATTTTCGTAATAAACATTTAGGTTATTTCTGGGGGTTTCCCTCAGAGATCTTAGTGCTGCCAGTTGTGATCCCCAAATAAGATTATAAATATTTTCGAATTCAAAAGCGGCATATATGTTTGCTGCGAAAAAGAAAATACTATGCGAGTCAGTGGTGTTTTGAATGGTTTTTAATTTTTCTAAAATACGCTTTTGGAATGGTGGTAAGCTATTAAAGGCTGGATTCTTGGTGAGATCTTCTAAGGATGGTTGAGTATTTGCTGATTGAGCGGCATTACTTGAAGAAATTTTAAAACCAGAAGGAGAAATTTCTAAATTTCTGTTGTTAAGAAAAAAAAGCACCTTTGGCGCTAGCCATATTATTATAAAGAAAGATAATATAGGCCATAAAGTTTTTGATATTGCATCAACTAAGGCACTGCCTTTTTCAGATATTATTATTTGCAGTGACGGAGTTGTAGGTGAAAGCGTCACAGTATTTAATGCTGCAAGACTTAGAAAAGAGAAAAATAAAAGCAAATACCCGTATACAGAGGGGTATTTGAGCTTTTGCTTCCATGGAATAGCAGGCCTAATAACTGCATCATAAAAAAGCAGCAGTAAGGCTATAGCTATAACTAATAAAGCAATTGTCGTGTATGTCACATTACGCCTCGATATTTACTACCCCTCCCGCCGGTAATTCGGCGCTTCGCGCGTAATCGTAATATCATGCGCAT
>CAYPEF010000056.1:0-2730 GCA_964409675.1 uncultured Rickettsiales bacterium
TTCCAACGGATGCATTTCATTGAGCGCTCAATGAGGGACAGTATGCAGGGATTGAGCGAGGCCGGAAGGGTGTTTCTTATGAGCTATAAAATTCATGTCATTCCCGCGCAGGCGGGAGTCCAGTCTTTCCATTTGCATCACAGACACAGTGCGCTGGACGACCGTTTACACGGGCATGACAGTGATAGGGAGTCTCGCCGGGGATAGGCGGGAGCGGATTAGCGACTCATATCGTAATAGGTGGCTTCGTCGAAGGTGCCTTCGGACTTGTCCACCAGCAGGGTGATCACGGAATCGCCGGTGATGTTGACGGTGGTGCGCAGCATATCCAGGATGCGGTCGATGCCGGCGATCAGGGCGATGCCCTCCAGCGGCAGGCCGACCGATTGCAGCACCATACCCATCATGATCAGCGACCCGCCGGGAATGCCGGCTGCGCCGATAGAGCCAAGCGTGGCGGTGAGGATGAGGATAAAGTAATGATGCGTGTCGATGGGAATGCCGAAGGCCTGCGAGAAAAACAGCGCGCAAATACCCAGGTAAATGGCGGTACCGTCCATATTGATGGACGCGCCCAGCGGCAGCACGAAGGAAGTGCTGGTGCGTGAGACGCCGATGCGCTCATTCACCACGCGCATGGCGGTGGAGAGCGTGGCCTTGCTGGAGCTGGTGGAAAAGGCGAGCGATTGCGGCTCCAGCATTTTCTTGTAAAACGGCATCGGCGACATGCGCCCAAAAACGATGATCAGCACGCCGAACAGCAAATACTGCGTCAGTAGCGCGCCGAAGACGATTGCCACCAACACCATCAGCGCCTTCAGGATGGCGAATCCTTGCGTGCCTACGATCCAGGCGGTGAGTGCGAACACGCCGTAGGGCGAGAATTTGATGATGGTCTCGATCATCTTGAATACCACCTGCGCTGCTTGTTGGATGAGCGCGATCAGCTCGCGCACCTGGGGGCGCAGCATATTCAGCGCCACGGCCACGAAAATGGCGAACACCACCACTTGCAGGATATGATCGTCCGCCATCGCCTTAATGGCGTTAGTGGGGATGATATTGACGAGGATATCAATGATGCTGGTGGTGGGCGGCGGTGCGGAGGCTTTAACCGCTTCGGCCCCGGCCATGGTTTTAAGCGAGGTTAAATCCACCCCCTCCCCCGGCTTGAAGATGGCGCCGAAGGCAAGGCCGATCATCACGGCGAACGCGCCGGTCATGAGGAAGGCGCTCACCGCCTTCATGCCGATGCGCTTGAAGGCGTCGGCGTCGGCCATGCTGGTGATGCCGGAGAGCAGCGAGAAGAAAATCAGCGGCACCACCACCATCTTGATCATGTTGATAAAGACGGTGCCGACGGGTTTAACATAATTGGTCAGGAATTCAGGGCCATTAATGCCAATGCCGGACAGGATCTGCGCCTGCCCGATCAGATAGCCGACCAATACCCCAAGTGCGAGGCCGATAAGAACCTTATGCCAGAGCTTCATGACTTCTCCCTGTTACGAATGCTTCCGCAGGAGCGTTTGAATACGTCAAAGATGGGCAGATAGCAATAGTTAAGTGCCGAAAGGATAAGCAGAAGACCTTACTGGAGCAGGCCTTTTTCCTTGAAATAGCGCACCGCTCCCTCATGCATGGGGGCGATGCCATTGGCATTGCTCACCATTTCCTCGGCTTTCAGGGTGGCAAAGACGGGGTGCAGGGTTTTGAAATTCTCCAGATTATCGAACACGGCCTTGACGAATTGATAGACGATTTCGGGGTCCAGCTCGTCTGAGGCCACCAGCAGGGCCTGCACGCCGAACGTATGCACATCCGCCGGGTTGCCGGCGTACATGCCGCCCGGGATAGTGGCAGGCATGTAGAAGGGGTGCTTGGCCAGCAGCGCCTCGATATCGGAGCCTTTTAAATCAATCATTTTAGTGGGGCAGAGGGTGGTGGCCTGCTGCACCGCGCCGTTGGGGTGGCCGACGGCGTAGATCATGGCGTCGATGCGGTTGCCGCAGAGGGCCTGCGCCTGGTCGGTGGGCTTGAAATCAGCGACGCTGCCGAAGGCATTTTCGTCCCAGCCCTTGATATGCATCAGCTCTTCCATGGTGGCGCGCATGCCGGAGCCGGGATTGCCGATATTGACGCGCTTGCCTTTTAAATTATCGAACTTGTTGATGCCGGAATCCTTGCGGGCGATGACGGTGAACGGCTCGGAGTGCAGGGCGAACAGCACGCGCAAATGCTTGTCCGGACCGTCGGTTTTAAAAACTTCGCTGCCGTTATAGGCGTGATACAGCCAGTCCGACTGCACGATGCCCATGTCCAGCTCACTGTCGCGGATGGATTCGAGATTATTGATCGAACCCCCGGTGGATTCCACCATGCAGCGGATGCCGTGTTCCTTGCGGCCCCGGTTTACCAGCCGGCAGATGGCCCCGCCCGCCGGGTAATAGACGCCGGTAACGCCCGCCGTGCCCAGCGTGACAATACGCTCACTCGCCGCCGCCGAAGAGGCGCGGTCCAGGCAGCATAAGCCTGCCAGCAGGAGACAGAGGGAGAAAAGCGGTAGAGTGCGGTGCTTCATGGCGTTGCCTTTTACACGGTTGAGGATAAACGTTCTGCGATGGATATAATTATAGTGAGTATATTTTCGCGCTACGATAGCAAAGCGTGCGGCACGGGGCAATAGCGTATCGCATGCGGCGATGCACTGCCTTACTTTCTCCTCTCCCT
>CAYPEF010000056.1:2830-14393 GCA_964409675.1 uncultured Rickettsiales bacterium
GGAAAAATGCTTAATGAATCGTGGTGCCCATGGGGGCGAATTCTTCGCGCATCTGGCGGGTGTTTTCCTGCGCCACGTAGCCTTCGGATTTGGGTTCTTCCAGCACGGAAGGGGTTTTCTGCAGATTGCGGTCGGCCATTACCTGCTCGCTGAAGGTCATGGCATTGCGGGCTTTCATCTGCTCCAGCCGGTTGACGGCTTTTTCCTTCTTCGCCAGCAATTTCTCGCGGTATTTCGGGCTACAGCCGCGGTGGCCGAGCTTGCCGACTTCAGGGTCGAACACGTCGGCGGGCGAGATATCGTGCTGGATGCGCTCCTGCGCTTCGGCCTCGCGCGCGGGATCGGAAAGCGGGCGCTGGTTCAGGCTGTCCGCGATTTCACCGAGGCCCGCCTTGAATTCGCTGAAATTCAGCTTCACCGCGCCTTTTAGCATGCGCTCGATGGAAGTATCCATGCGACCGTTATCCCATTTGCGGGCGAACTCGGTTTTTGCCCAGAAATACGGCGTGTAAGCCAGCGCAGCCTTGGCGTAAGCATCCATAAAGCGCTTGGCGCCCAGCTGCCTGTCCAACTCCAGCCCGGTAGTGTTTTCAGCCCAGTGCACCGGCGCGTGGAAGGATTTGCGCAAGGCGTTGTTGGCTTTGCCTGCCTGATTGAGCACGGCATCGGTGATACCAAACGTCTGGCCATACGGATTGATACGTCCGCCTGCCAACGGGTTTGGTGCGGCTCCGTCCACATGCCACTGGCGGGCCGCATGATCGAAAGCGGAGTAATGCACGGGCGTAGTGCCGGTGAAGCGCTGCTCCAGGGGGCGGTGCATGTTGGTGCTGCGGTTCAGCTCGTTGACATGCACCAGCTCCGACTTGCCGCCGGTATTATACATCAGCGCGCCTTTTTCCGGATTGATCAGCAGGCCGGAGGCTTTCGATTGCGGCGTGCGCGAAATCCAGAAGAACGGCACAGAGGGCGTCATGTAAATAAAGCCCTTGACCGTATCGCGCGCCGCCCACATGGCGAGCGTCTTGGCACTATCCGCCACCGACTGGCCGAAACTTTTATGCTCGCCGGGTTCGTTCTTTTCCTTGAGCGCGTTATAGCCGTGCTCTTTCCATGTTAAAATGGAATCAGCCGCTTTCATGTAAGCTTCACGGAACATCAGCGTGCCGACGTTATACACGCTGAAACGCGTCTGCAGGTCGAGCAGTCCGGCCAATTGGTAATTGCCGGTAATGCGGCCGTGGTCATCCACCTTGAAGCTGCCGCCGTTTAATCCGCGGTCGGAGTCGTAGGCGAAGCCGGGATTGAATTTATTGATGAGATTGCGCTGGGCGCGGATGAAATAGACATACGGCAGCGCTACCGCCCAGTCTTCACCCTGATTATACGTCAAGTAGCGGAAGGCGGACATGGCGAGGCTACGGATACCCTGCGGGTAGTCGATCTTGCCGTCCTTCATCCAGCTCTTGGTGACGTTCGGATCGAACACGCCTGCAATGTCGCGCCCCATCGCATCGCCCACGCTCATGGTGGCGAAGTCGAAGGTGACGCCGACGATTTCATGGCCAAGGCTGCGCCCCAGCTGCCCGCCTTCTCCCAACGCGCCATAATAAACGCGGGTGGGGCGGAAGGTGACGGCGCGCTGCCCGTCGCCGCCCAGCATGTTCACGGCGAAGCGGATCGGCTTGCCCGCCACGATATCGAAGAATTTGGCGATGCCCTGCACGGGGTTGGTGGGCGCGCGTTCCGGGTGATAGCCGCGCATGCCGACAGTGGCGATGCGGTTACCGGCGGCAAAGAAAGCGCAGCCGAGGATGCCGCGGGAGAACGCGCGGATGGCGAAGCGCCCCTCGGGCGTGGCGTTCCACGGTCTGTCCTTGAAGCTTTCCTTCTCCTGGTTCCAGGCGGCGGCGGATAAATCGATCTTCGGCTGGCAGGGGTCGGCGTAAGCACCGATGGCGTTTCCGCTGGAGGTTTTTTGGGTAAATTGCGCCTGCGCAGCGGGTTTTTCGGGCGCAGCAATCCCCTTTACCGGTTCAGCCTCTTTCTGCCGATCCGGTTGCAACTGACTGGTAAACTGGGGTTTTTTATCTTCCCCTACTGCCATTTCCTAAGGCTGACCCTCCCTTTTTCAGGCTGTTTCACCACCTCTTTTATATCACAGGAACAACGCGATAATCGTGTTAAAGTTTTGTGACGTTCAGGGCTGTTTGGGGCCCGTTCAGCCGCCCTTTTTCGTGCTGCGGCGCAGCAGGCTAAAATGTTGCATTTGTGTGAAGATTGCCTCCGCAGCGGGATAGGCGGTTGTATGGCTGGTACGATAGTGGTAATTTCATACTAGGAAAAAGTGTGAATTCAGCACGGACATAGATTTTTAAGCAGGATTTTTGAATGGGTAACGGCGTCACATCCCCGCAGGGAATGCGCATATGCTGAAGGAGTTCCTCAACGGCCCGGTGCGCAAGTCGCTGGAATGGCTGGTGGGCGTCTCCACCGTGCATCCGTCCACGCACCGGCTGAAGAACGCGCTCGGCCTGACGGTGGGCATGATGGGCGGGCGATACGTGATGGACCGCGCCGTTGGCGAAACTCCGGACGGCGACAAGATCGACAAAGAAGACGTTCCTCTCCCTCTGCAGCCCATCCACGGCGCGCTGGCCTACGACCATTATTCCGATAACGTCTCCGACCGCTGGAAGCACGTGGTGGATATGTGGGTGCCCGCCGGTATGGGCGCGGTGGGTGCGGTGCTGGGCAGCCAGAATTTCGGCCTGGAGCAGCCGCTCATCCAGGAAGCGGAAAAAGCGCTGAAAGACAGCAAGCTCCTCACCCTCGATAAAGCCGAGGACGCGGCGCTGATGCTGCAAGGCAAGGTTCACCGCGTGCTGGCGGGCGCATCGGCCATGTTCGGTTCCTCCTCCAACACGGCGCTGATCCCGGGGCCGACCAATTACGGCGTAGAGCTGGGCGCGGCCTTTTTGCCTTACGTGCGCAGAAATAAACTTTATACCCCTTGGGCGCCGAAAGTGGCGGAATTCGTGAGCGGCAACAAGCAGCCATACGCATACGGCCCCTCCAGCATGCTGATAACGCTGCGCGAAAACCTGCTGCAAAACCCGGATGCCGCCTCCCCTACCTTCCGCAAGAATGCAGAAGCCATATTGGAGCCGTGGTTCGGCCAGCGGGTGACCGAAGAACATGTGGATGCCTTTTTGAAACCGCTGATGGAAGCGCGCGGCAAAGCCTATAAGCCCGGCGGCGTACCGGTAGAAGCTCGGGTCGAACTCGGCAAGCTGCTGGATGGTTACCTGAAAGGCACCGGGCTGGAAAAGCATTTACTGGAGAATGTGAAGCTGAATCCGGCGGAAGCGATGATCGGGCGCAACGGCGCGCTGGAAGCCTTCGCCCGCTCGCTTGGGGCGCAGGGCATGCTGGAAAAGCTGGAGGAGAGCTTCCAGAAAAGCGTGATCGCCCGCCACGGCGCGAAAGCCGCCCCGAACCTTGCCTTAAATGCCGCCAGCCGCGCCGCCGACCATCATACGCTGATGGGCGGGCTGCTGGTAATGGGGGGGATGCTTTCCGGCGTGGGGTATCTGGCCTACCAGTCGATGTACGGCGAGAAAAAACCGCAGGATGAGCCATCCGTCAGCGAGGAAGTGCTTTCTAAATACCGCAAAACCAGCACGGACGGCGCGGCGGAGAACGGCACTGATTTAGCGTCATCCCCCACTGTGGACGCGGCGGCGGCGACTGCGCCGAAGGAGCGTTCCGGCAGCATCCTGCTGAAAGGCATCGAACGGGTGACGGACGGGCTGAATGCGCCGCTGTCGCTTAGCATGCACCGCACTTCCTGCGCGCTCGGCCTGACCATCGGCGGCTTCATCGGCACCGAGGTGGCAAATGTGATTGCCGGACGGACACTCGGCGGCGCGCCGTTGCCGATTGAAAAAGTGCCGGAGTTTTTAAAGAAGCTTTACAAAACCATGCCCTATAACCCGCATTCGCAGCACTCCAGGGACCGCTGGGGGTATGTGATGCATTTTGGCCTGCCGGCGGCGTTCGCCACCGCGGGCGTGGTGATCGCGAGCGACATGTTCTTCAAGAGCCGCAAGAAACGCGTGAGCGGCGAAGCGGAATACCTGGAAGACTTTGAAGATCGCGCCACCATGGCGGTGGCCAACGCCTATACCCTCCCCGCCGCGCTCACCGCCGTGCCGGTGACGCCGTCCGGCTTCGCCTGCCTGCCGTTTGTCAATTACGGCAGCATGCTGGGCACACGATTCATGCTGGCCTCGGGTCGCAAAGGCGTGATGCCGGGCCTGGGCGAGCTGTGGACCGGCTCCACCTCCCGCTTCCCCGAAGGCCCGGTGAAGCTGCGTGACCGGATGATTCAGGAAGCCGTGAACAATAAGGCGCACGACCCTGAGCAGTTGGAGGAAATGATGGCCGGCATTGTCCGCCAGTGGTTCCCCAAGGCGAACGATCAGGTGATCCACGCCATGACCGAAAAACTCAAGGCAGACCGTGAACCATTCTATAAAGACGGTATCGGTGTGCCGGAAGACGTGAAGGAAGAATGCGAAAAAGCCATCGCGAAGCATTTCAAGGATGCCGGGCTGGAGCAGACGCTGCGCGAATTCGGCCTTGATCCACTGCAGGCAACGCTTGGCAATAACGGGCTTGCTTCCACTATTGCCAAATACATGGGTGCGGATGAGCCAGTCAAGGCGGTGCATCAGCAGTTCGCTGAGAAATATACCGCGCGCGTCAACCGCTCACGCGGGCAGGCGGAAATGGCCGCATCGGTTTGATATAAAAAATCCATACTTTTTGCTGCTAAGAATATTCATTTCTTATTGATTAAATGTTTGTAATGTAATTCCTTTCTCGTTGCAGCCTGCGCACATGCGGCTATATATGACTGCAAGCGATACGGAACAGTTTTCCCCATCGCGAGCCGCCGGATTCCCCGGTTTTCAACTTTGCAGGATTAAGGATTAGACTTATGAAAAAGCTTCTTCTCGCTACCGCCCTCACCGCCGCTTTCGCGACCTCCGCTTTCGCCGCCGATGAGATGAAGAAAGAATTCGCGCCCGCATCCTCCGCCACCGCGAATCCCGCCAATGCGCCGGTTGCCGCCAAAGCCGCTCCCGCCGCTTCCGACAAGCTGGACGACAAGGCACCGTCCGCCGGCAAAATCACCTACACACTGAAAGATGGCACCACCAAGGTGGACGTGGATAACGGCACCGCCTGGGTCAACGGCAAGCCCGCACCCGAAGGCATCCACTACACCCAGGATGGCAAGACCCTGACCGTGGGCAAAGCCGGCAAGGTTGAATCGGTGAAGTAATTACCGGTTGATAATGCGAAAAGGCGGCAGGAAACTGCCGCCTTTTTATTTAGACTACGCCTCTGACCATTTTTGTTTGCCGTGCAGGATGCGCAGGATTTGCACATCATCATTCACCACCCGGTATATGATGATATAAGGCGTACCGGCAATCACCAATTCCCGCGCGCCATGTACTTCACCCGCGCGCCCTATTTCAGGATGGCGCAGCAGGTTGAGGGATGCGGCTTCGATGATAGTGCCGATTCGTTCAGCAACCCCGGGATTTTCACGGCGTATGTAATCGCGCACGCGGTATAAATCAGCTACCGCACGCTTTTGCCATAGGAGCTGCATGGCTTAGGGTTTTGTCTTGAACGCGGCAAATGCCGTCTGCACTTCTTCCGGGGCAGCGAACTCACCGGCATCGGCTCCCGCAATCGCGAGGCGGATTTGCTCGGCGTGCCATGCTTTTATCTCAAGATACCGCTCCACCGCTTCATTGATGACATAGGAACGGTCCCGGTCCATGGACGCAGCAACCCGGTCAAGGCTTTTCAGTTTTTGCTCATCCATGCGAAAAGTGACGGGTTTGCTCATGGTAATGCCCTTTTTGTATGACATCATAATACAATGTATTTTATTATCATACAATGGCTAATTTTTGCGGTGATTTTCTGTATTAAATCCTTGAATAATCCGTTTTTACCTTCTATATAGCCGCTTCCGGTCCTAAAAAGGCCGGATATTTCACACGCAAGGGTTTGGCAAGTATCGCGGTGCGGTGGTTGGCCTTCCGGTGCCGGGGAGTTCCCTGTGTCACGCATCCCTTGCGGAGGATCAACCGGAAAACAATAGGTATTTTATGTCTGCATTACCCCAATTCTCCATGCGCGAGCTGATCGAAGCCGGCGTGCATTTCGGCCACAAAACCAAGCGCTGGAACCCGCGCATGGCGCCTTATCTCTTCGGCGTGCGCAACGATATTCATATCATCGACCTCGGCAAGACCGTGCCGATGCTGCACCAGGCCCTCGGCGCGGTGAAAACCGCCATGGCGGGGCACGGACGCCTGCTGTTCGTCGGCACCACGCGCCAGGCGCAGGACCCGGTGGCGGAAGCCGCCAAGCGCTGCGGCCAGTATTACATCAATCAGCGCTGGCTGGGCGGATTGCTCACCAACTGGAAAACCATCCAGGTCTCCATCCGCACCCTGCGCACGCTGGAAGAACAGCTTGGCCAGCCGAACATCGGCTTCACCAAGAAAGAACTGCTCACCATGACCCGCGAGCGCGACAAGCTCGAAGCTTCGCTCGGCGGCATCAAGGACATGGGCGGTCTGCCGGACATGCTGTTCATTATTGATACCAATAAGGAAGACCTTGCCATCAAGGAAGCCCAGAAGCTCGGCATCCCCATCGTCGCCATCGTCGATAGCAATGCGTCGCTCGACGGCATCAGCTATCCCATCCCGGGCAATGACGACTCCACCCGCGCGCTGAAGCTCTATTGCCAGCTGGTGGCGGACGCGGCGCTGGCCGGGCTGCAGCAGAGCATGGTCTCCTCGGGCCGTGATCTGGGCGAAGCCGAAGTGCCGGAAGACATGCTGGCCTCCGAAGGCGCGGACGCTCCCGCCGAAGCGTCTGAAGAAAACAATAAGCGCCAGAGCCGCGGCGGCAAGAAATCCGGCCCGGCCCCGCGCAAGGCCCCCGTCGTCACCGTGAAGAAGACCCCAGGCAAGAAAAAAGCCGAAGGCGAGGAATAGTTTTTCGCGTCATTGCAAGCGGAGCGAAGCAATCCAGCTATCCCTGTGTGGAGATATGGATTGCTTCGCTTAAGCTCGCAATGACGGCTATCCGCCCTATATATATTGACTGAACGATTTTACCTGATGAGGACATTATGACCACCGCCTCCCCCGCCAATATCAAGCAGCTGCGCGAAACCACCGGCGCCGGCATGCTGGACTGCAAGAAAGCTCTGGAAGAAAACAATGGCAACATGGACGCCGCCGTGGATTGGCTGCGCAAGAAAGGCCTTGCCGCCGCCGCCAAGAAATCCGGCCGCGTGGCCGCCGAGGGTGTGGTCGCCGTGTCAGTGGAAGGGCTGAAGGGCGCGATGATCGAGCTGAACTCGGAAACCGACTTCGTGGCGCGCAACGAATTATTCCAGCAGATCGCCCGCACCGTGGCGGAAGTCGCCGTGCGCAATGACCTTGACGATATCGAGGAACTGAAAAAGCACGCCTATCCCGGCTCGGGCCGCAGCGTAGTGGACGAAGTGGCGAATGCCGTTGGCGTGATCGGCGAGAATATTTCGCTCCGCCGCGTGGCTATGCTCGGCGTGACGCATGGTATCGTTGCCAGCTATATCCATAACACCGTGGTGCCTGGCATGGGCAAGATCGGCATCCTCGTCGGCGTGGAATCGAACGGCGACAAGGCGAAGCTGGA
The DNA here is from genome assembly GCA_964409675.1 of uncultured Rickettsiales bacterium. GTDB lineage: Bacteria > Pseudomonadota > Alphaproteobacteria > Rickettsiales > SXRF01 > CAYMDD01. The sequence goes on from CAYPEF010000056.1 coordinate 10,616, forward strand.
AGCGCTCGGCAAACAGATTGCCATGCATATCGCCGCCGCCCGCCCCGAGGCGCTTTCCACCGAGCAGGTGGACGCGGAAAAGCTCGCTCGCGAGCGCGCCGTGTTCAAGGACCAGGCGCTGGCTTCGGGCAAGCCCGAAAACGTGATCGAGAAAATGGTCGAAGGCCGCGTGCGCAAGTACTACGAGGAAGTGGTGCTGCTGGAGCAGGTGTTCGTGGTGGACGGCAAGACCAAAGTGTCCGACGTGGTGGCGCAGGCCGCCAAGGAAATCGGCGCACCGGTCAAGATCACCGGCTTTATCCGCTACACGCTCGGCGAAGGCATCGAGAAGCAGCAGAGCGACTTTGCCGCCGAAGTGGCTGCAGCGGCGGGCGCATAAGCCTTTCGTATGGGCGTTCCTTCGAATGTTCTGTGCTGTTTGTGCGGTGAGAACATCCCGAAAGGCCCCGATCTGTGCTCGGTGAATTTTCATTACTTCACCGAGCTGAAACTGAACGACAAAGGCACGGCCTTTAAATGGTTCTTCCAGCAGGGCGGCGCGCACGGCTCCTGCTGGGAGGATCATGTCGCCCAATATGCATCCGCGCCGGAATGCTGCCCGGTCTGCGACAAGGCGTTTACCGCGGCGGAGAAAAAATCCCCGCCGAATAAACTCTTCAAAATCGCCCTTTATCGCTACCGCAAAAAAGGCGCGGAGGCGGTGATCGCCCTGCATGCGAAATGCTTTCGTGATATCAAATGGAAGCAGTTTCCCTTCATGCCGCCGACCGATTTTTCTGAACTCGGCGATTAGCCGGTGCGCTGATTTAGCACTCTTTTTCTATATCCCCGCTTGAGCGGATGGCGGGATGGTCTATGATGCGCATAACCACGCTTCCTACTCAGGAGATTCATGCCATGCGCCTTGATTTTATCCGCTCCCTTCGCTTTCCTTCGCGTGCAGCATGGAAGACGCTTGGTATTATCCTTCTGCTGCTGATGCTGGTTTATTACCCGCTTGGCACCCTCTTCATTACCCGTATCGACGATAACACCGAGCTGCCGCTTGGCGCGTTCGACATTCCCGGCGGCAGCCATGCCGTGGCCACTGCGCAGGCGCTGGTGGACCGGGAGGTGAACCAGCATCACTGGACGCCCAACGATCCGTTGTTTTATCCCACCGGCATGATGGTGCGCATGCCCGCCTACCAGCGCGGCATCATCTCGGCGGTGGCGCGCTTTACCATTGAGCTGGCCGATCAGATCGGCCGCACGCGCGGCACCAGCCAGATCGACCCGGAGGTGCAAAACGCCATCGGCCATTTCAACTATTCGCCGACCGTGTGGTTTTACGATACCTCCATTTCCTACCTGCCCACCCCTTCCTCGGAGACGCAGTACCGCGCGGGCATTAAATCGCTCAACAACTATAATGCCCGGCTTGCCAGCGGCCAGACGGCGCTGGATATGCGCGCCGATAACCTCATGGCCACCATCGAGCGCATCGCCGCCGATATCGGCTCCTCCTCGGCGGCGCTGGATGCGCATGTGCAGGACCGCGGAGCGCTTTCATTATGGGATTCAGCGGAACTGTATTATTTCACCAAGGGAAAAATGGCCGCCTATTATTACCTGCTGAAAGGCATGCGCGAGGATTTCAAGGCGGTGATCGGCGAAAAGGAGCTCGGCAAGGCCTATGACCAGATGCTCTACAGCCTGGAAGAAGGCATGGTGCTGCGCCCGTACCTGGTATTCAACGCCGCGCCGGACACCATGCTGATGCCAAGCCACCTCGCCGCGCAGGGCTTCTACCTGATGCGCGCGCGGACGCAGATGTACGAGGTGGCAAATATTTTGTTGAAGTAACGCTTAGCTGCGAGTCCAAGCCGCATTCTTGCCAGCACCCGTTGTTACAGCTTGCGTTGCTGGGCCTACCGGCTCTTGTTCTTTATGAAGTGGATATGGTTTTACAGTATACCCTTTTTCCACCAGCAGCGCCTGATCGCCTACATCTACCGTTACGCCTGGCAGGTATTCTTTAATATCATTGACTTTGGCGCTTGTGATACCGATAGCATTCAAATATTCCGCAAAATTTTCCGCCTGTTCTATGGTGGTGGATGCATGCGTTAACTTATCTCCACGCGGGGAAACATAAAATACATTGAGTGAACTCATTATTATATCCATCTAATTGAAGTAAGGGATTATGCGAATGCTTTTTAAAAGCATTACATCACCTTTATGCGCAACCCCCTTGCCGTGACAACTATTTTATTCTATTAAGCTCTCATGTCACAGAAACCGACCCCCACCATCAAGGCCAAGCCGCGCTATAAGCGCGTGCTGCTCAAGCTCTCCGGCGAGGCGCTGATGGGCGACCAGCAGTTCGGGCTGGACCAGAAGGTGATCGAGCGCATCTGCGGCGATATCCGCGATGCGGTGGAGATGGGCGTGCAGGTCTGCCTGGTCACCGGCGGCGGCAATATCTACCGCGGCATGCAGGCGGCCGCCAAGGGCATGGAGCGCGCCAGCGCCGACTATATGGGCATGCTCGCCACCGTCTTTAATGCGCTCGCCGTGCAGAACACGCTGGAAGGCCTCGGCATTGATACACGCGTGCTTTCGGCTATCAACATGATGCAGGTGTGTGAGCCCTATATCCGCCGCCGGGCACTGCGGCATCTGGAGCGCGGGCGCGTGGTGATTTTCGCCGCCGGCACCGGCAACCCCTTCTTCACCACCGACACTGCGGGGACGCTTCGTGCCGTGGAAATGGGCTGCAACGCCATCATGAAAGGCACGCAAGTGGACGGGGTCTATACCGCCGACCCGAAAAAAGACAAAAATGCGCAGCGTTACGATACGCTCACCTACCATGACGTACTGGTGAAAGACCTGAAAGTGATGGATGCATCCGCCATCAGCCTTGCGCGGGAAAATAACATCCCGATCATCGTATTTTCCATCCATAAGCCGGGTAATTTTGCCGATGTGCTGCGTGGCACCGGCCAGCATACCGTGATTACCGACAAAGCCTGAATGTTCAACTTGCATAAAGTGTATTGCCATGACCGCCGATAAGAACGAACTCACCCGCAAGATGGAAGGCGCGATCAGCGCTTTCAGCAAGGAACTGGCCGGCCTGCGCACCGGGCGCGCCTCGGCTGCGCTGCTCGACCATATTCAGGTGGAAGCGTACGGCAGCTTCATGCCGCTGAACCAAGTGGGCACCGTGGGCGTGCCGGAGCCGCGGCTGCTGACGGTGAAAGCGTTCGATAAATCCACGGTGAAAGCCATCGAGAAAGCCATCGCCAATGCAGGCTTGGGACTAAACCCGGCGTCGGACGGCGATTTGATACGAGTGCCGATTCCGGACCTGTCGCAGGAACGCCGCGTGGAGCTGACCAAAATCGCCCGCAAATATGGCGAGGAAGCCAAGGTCGCCGTGCGCAACGTACGCCGCGACGGCATGGACAGTTTAAAGAAAATGGAAAAAGACGGCGATATCTCCAAGGACGAGCACAGCAAGCGCTCGGATGAGATTCAGAAGCTCACCGATACCTACGTCAAGAAAATCGACGATCTGCTCGCCGCCAAAGAAAAAGAAATCCTGGGGCAGTAACCCATTTTCCCCCTCTCCTTTGAGGGGAGAGGGTTGCATATTCTTAGCGCTTTAGCGCTTAGAATATGCTGTGAGAGCGTGGCGGCGGCGCAATAATGCTGAGAGGCTTTTCACCCCCTCCAAGCAATCCTAAGCGCAAGCACTAAGGATTGCTATCCTCCCCCCTCAAGGGGG
>CAYPEF010000057.1:0-14193 GCA_964409675.1 uncultured Rickettsiales bacterium
ATGACCTTCGCCTTCTCGCAGTTTTTCACCTGTTTCCGCATCGCATGCGCCATGCTGCTGCTGTTCACGCTCCTGCTCGGCGCGGCATACCCGGCCTTTGTTACCCTCGCCGCGCAGGCGTTGTTTGCCTACCGCGCCAATGGCAGCCTGGTGCATTACGGCGAATCCACTGTCGGTTCCTCGCTGATCGGGCAGGGCTTCAGCAAGCCGGAATATTTCTGGGGCCGCCCGTCAGCCACCACGCCGCCGGCGAACGGCATGGGCTCCGGCGGCTCCAACCTCGGCCCCTCCAACCCGGCGCTGGTGGAAACCGTAAAAGCCAGAATCGAATTCCTGCGCAAGAACGGCGTGGCGGACAAGCTGATCCCTATCGACCTCGTCACCGCCTCCGCCAGCGGGCTGGACCCGCATATCAGCCCCGAGGCGGCCAATGCGCAGGTAAAACGCGTCGCCAAGGCCCGCCGCATGGACGAGAAGGAAGTCAAAAAACTGGTGGACGAACATTCCGAGCCGCCGCAATTCGGCCTGTTCGGCCAGCCACGCGTGAACGTGCTGCGCCTGAACGTGGCGCTGGATGAGGTGAAGAAATGATAATGGGCAGGAGGCGTATAATGGAAACAGGAACAATAAGCGTGATAAGTGACAAGCGTTGAGCAAGCAGCTATAACGAATATACTCTTTATCTGACGCATCACTCATTTCTCATCACGCATCCTTCCCATGCCCGACCAGTCCCGCCCCGATCCTGATGAGCTGCTAAGCCGTATCGCCGCCGAAGAAAGCGAGGCAGAGAAGGGCGGTCGCGGGCGGCTGAAAATCTTCTTCGGCGCCTGCGCCGGCGTCGGCAAAACCTATTCCATGCTCAACGCCGCCCAGCAGGCGATCAAGGAAAAGCGCAATGCCGTCATCGGCGTGGTGGAGACGCACGGGCGCGAGGAAACGCTGAAGCTCGCTGAGGGCATCCCCGTCATCCCGCTGCGCTCCATCCAGTATCGCACCACCACGCTGAAAGAATTCGACATCGACGCCGCGCTGGCGATGAAGCCGGACCTGATCCTGCTGGATGAGCTGGCCCACACCAACGCCCCCGGCTCGCGCCACCCCAAGCGCTGGCACGACGTGGAGGAAATGCTGGCGGCGGGTATCGATGTTTATACCACCCTGAACGTGCAGCACCTTGAATCCTTAAACGACGTAGTGGCCCGCATCACCGGCGTCTGGGTGAAGGAAACCGTGCCGGATGCGCTGTTCGACAGCGCCGATGAAATCTCGCTGGTGGATATCCCGTCCGAGGAACTACTTAAGCGCCTAAAGGAAGGAAAGGTCTATATTGCGCCGGGCGCCAAGCGCCGCGCCGCGCAGAACTTCTTCCGCAAGGGCAATTTGATTGCGCTGCGCGAGTTGGCGCTGCGCCGCACCGCCGAGCGCGTCGATGCGCTGATGGACAAATATAAAATCCGCACCGGCACCATGCAGAGCTGGAGCGCTGGCGAGCGCATCCTGGTTTGCATCGGCCCCGACGTGCTTTCAGGTAAGCTGGTGCGCGTGGCCAAGCGCATGGCGAATTCCTTACGCGCCCCCTGGACCGCCATTTATATTGAAAACGAGCGCCATTACCGCCTGAGCAAAAGCGGGCAGGAGGCGGTGGAGCGCAATTTGCGCCTCGCCGAGCGCATGGGCGGCAAGGCGGAAACCATCACCGGCGGCAAGGCATCCGATGAAATCATCGCCTACGCCCGCGCGCACGGCATCACCAAAATCATCGTCGGCAAGACCACGCGCCCGCGCTGGCGCGAGATTCTCTCCGGTACGCTCGCCGACCATATCATCCGCCGCAGCGAGGAAATCGATGTCTATGTGGTCACTGGCAGCGCGGGCGAGGAAACAAAAAACATCAAAACCCCCTTCTGGCGCTTCCATTCCAGCTGGGGCTATTACCTCTCCGCGCCGCTGGCATCGCTGCTGCCCACCGCCCTGCTGCTGCCGGCGCGCCGGCTGGTGGAGCCGTTCAACCTCTCCGTTATCTACCTGGTGGCCATTGTCACCGTCGCGCTGCAATTTGGCCGCGGCCCGGCGCTGGTAACGACGCTCCTGAGCGCGCTTGCCTTCAACTATTACCTGCTCGATCCCTTCTACACCTTCAAGCTCACCGATCAGCGCCATCTGGTGCCGTTCTTCGTGCTGCTGATTGCGGGGCTGCTGATCGCCACGCAAACCTCGCGCCTGCGCCTGCAGGCGGCCTATGCGCGCCGCAGGGAGCAGAACACATCCGCCCTGTATTCCTTCACACGTGAACTCACCGCCAATCGCGGCAAGGAAACGCTGATCGACATCGCCGCCCGCCATATCGGCGAAGTGTTCGACAGCGATCTCTGCGTCTGGCTGCCCGACGAAAAAGGCAATCTCGCGAAAGTAATGGACGACAGCGACGAATCGGACGGCGAGAAAGACGCCTTGCGCGAAGAAAGCGCCGCCCGCTGGGCGTATCTGCACCGCCAGCAGGCAGGGCGCGGCACCGAGACACTGCCGAGCGCCACCGGCTTCTATATCCCGCTTATCGCCTCCGGCGGAGTCATGGGGGTGATTGGCCTGTTCCGAGGCAAGGACGACAGCCCCTACACTTCCGACCAGGTGGACATGCTGGAGACCTTCGCCAACATCGCCGCCTCCGCCATCGAGCGCGCTGCGGCGGCGGAGCTGATGGAAAAAACCATGGTGGAAACCGAGAGCGAAAAGCTGCGCAATATCCTCCTCAGTTCCGTCAGCCACGATCTGCGCACGCCGCTGGCGGGCATCACGGGCGCGGCCAGCACGCTGTTGCTGGAAGGCCAGAAAATCACCGAGGAATACCGCGACGAGCTGCTGCGGCTGGTGCATGAGGAAGCGGCGCGCCTCGCCCGCATGGTCACCAATTTGCTGGACGTCACCTCCCTGCAAACCGGTTCGGTGCGCCTGAACCGGGAGCTTTACTTCATCGAAGAACTGATCGGCTCCGCCCTGATGCGCGTGGAGCCGCGGCTTGGCAAGCGGAAAGTCACCACCCGCATCGAGCACGGGTTGCCTCTGGTGCGCATGGACGGGCTGCTAATCGAGCAGGTGCTGATCAACCTGCTGGAAAACGTGGCCGACCATACGGAAGACGGAACCGAAGTCACCATCAGCGCCACGCTGGTAAAGCCGGACCTGCACGTCATCATCTCCGACAACGGCCCCGGCCTGCCGCCCGGCGATGAGGAGCATATCTTCGACCGTTTTTATTCGGCAAGCAAAGACGGCACGCCCGCGCCTGCGCGCGATGGCGGGCTGGGGCTTGCCATCTGCCGCGGCATCATCAGCGCTCACGGCGGCAAGATCTGGGCGCAGAACAACCCGGAAGGCGGCTCCATCTTCACCTTCACCCTGCCGGTGCGGGCGCTGGAAGGCGATGCCGCATAAGCGCGGCATAAGCTGCTCATGTGGACTTATTAAGAAAATATTTATTTAGTTGGTATTTTAAGCAAATTGTGATAATGTGCGCCGTCCGTTGTGAAAGGGTGATTTCGCAGGGATAAACAGGCGGGGTATTCTGAGTTATTTCAGATAGATGCCGTCCTGTGCAGGTTGTAACCGCACATATACCGAGGGAGCCATATGCCGAAAGCTGCTGTGCTGAAGAAAAGCGAAGTAACCAAAAAAAATCAGGCAAAAACAGTCACTAAGTCGGCAAAACCCGCTCCCGCCAAACCGGTGCTGAAAGTGGTGAAGCCGGCTGCGGTGGTGAAGGAGACCAAGGCTCCACAGAAGCCTGCCGTCCAGAAACCCGCCCCTCAGAAACTGGTTCCGCAGAAGCCCGTACTGCAAAAGCCGGCGCTGCAAAAGCCGGTGAAGAAGCTTGAAAGCAGCAAAAAAGAATTCAAGGTCGGCCACCACGTGGTGTATCCCACGCATGGCGTTGGCCGCATCGTGGCGGAGGAGACCCAGGAAGTAGGCGGTATTTCGCTGAAAATGCTGGTGATCGCCTTCGACAAGGACAAGATGACCCTGCGCGTGCCCGTGCACCGCGCCCAGGCCGCCGGCCTGCGCCACATTAGCGGCGGCAGCGAGATGGAGAAGGTATTCACCACGCTGAAGGGCAAAGCCAAGATCAGCCGCGGCATGTGGAGCCGCCGCGCCCAGGAATATGAAGGTAAGATCAACTCCGGCTGCGTCATTTCCGTGGCCGAAGTGGTGCGCGACCTGCACCAGAACGTCGATCAGGCCGAACGCTCCTATTCCGAACGCATGATCTACGAATCCGCACTCTCCCGCCTGGTCGGCGAACTGGCGGCGGCGGAAAACATGGATAGCAAAGCCGCTACCGACAAGCTGATGAAACTGCTACGTATGAAGGTGGCGGCGTAAGAAATCAAAATACAAACAATAAAAAAGGCACTTTGTATAAAGTGCCTTTTTTATTATTTAACTTTATAATTGGGTTGAAGATATGGAAGTAAAAGAATTTATAAAAAATTCTCTTATAGATATTTGTGAAGGTGTTATGGGCGCACAAGAATATTTTCAAGAAATGAAGAATGATGGTAAGCGTCATCTTGTTAGTGGAATATCAATTAATACCCATAATAGAAGAACCTATGAGTCAGGAAAAGATTATAGTCTTGTTGAATTTGATATTGCGGTAACCGCTTCGGAATCAACTGCTACTAAAGGTAAAGGTGGTATTAAAGTTTTGAGTGTGGAATTAGGCGCAGAAGCAGGTAATGATAAGCACAATCAAAGTATAAGTCGATTGAAGTTTGAGATTCCTATAAGCTTTTCTGTTCAAAGTTAAAATTGAGATTTGGAGGCCGGGGGGGGAATCGAACCCCCGGTGCAGGATTTGCAGTCCCGTGCATTACCACTTTGCTACCCAGCCTCGCGCCGATAAGCGGCGTAAAAAAGAACCTTGAATGTAAGGTATAGGCCTTAAACTAAATTTTCAGGCGGCTGGCAAGGCAAACATGCGTTCGCCCTGCCAGCTTTGCGCATTACTGGTTCGGCTGCGTCTGCGGGCGGGGCTGCTCGCCGGTCTGGTCGGCGGGCGTTTCCGCGCCTTCGGTGGCGGGGACGTTGTTCATATCCGGCTCCGTACCCGCATCGGCAGGCTGCGCGGCGCCGTTGGGAAGTTCTTCGGCATTTTCTTCATCCATGCCGGGCTGGACAGGCGTGCCAGCATCCGGCGCGGCGGCGCCGGGCGCGGTTTCAGGCGAGGCGGGCAGGCCGTTGAAGGGCGCGGGCGTTTCCGGGGCAGCCTGCTGCGTTGCGGCAGGGGTATCGGTGATGGGGGCGCCGGTGATGGGATTCAGTCGCGTTGCGCCGCCGGGAGTCGGGGTCAGCGCGGGGGTGGCGCTGGTTTCGGGCGCGCCCGCAGGAAGCGTGCCGCGCTGCTCGTTACGCTGGGTGACCAGCAGGGCGATAATCAGGGCGATGATGACGCCAAGGGCAATGACGGAGGCGCGATTCATTTTCATAAGCTGTTCCTTTTCTTAAATAAATCCCGGGCAGGGGATAACGCAGACACAGAGGGCGGACGCCCGTTCGCAGAAGATGTAGGTGTATATCGCACCCGTGCAAGATTGCAACGCTAAAAAACAAGATAAAATGCTTGAAATCATACCGAAAAAGGATATATTCATTTCTTAACAAGGTGGGCCGCGGCCCGCCTTTTTTATTACTTGAACATGAAACTGGTGCTTTATGTCCCTCAACCCGCTGGAACAGCGCGTGACCGAAACCATCGAGCCTTCGCTCGAGGCGATGGGCTATGAGCTGGTGCTGGTGAAGATGCAGGACGGCGCGAAACGCCGCACCCTCACCATCATGGCCGATCGCAAGGACGGCAAGATGATGAGCTTCGACGATTGCGCCGAGATCAGCACGCAGGCCTCGGCCCTGCTCGACGTGGAGGATTTCATCCAGGGCGCCTACAATCTGGAAGTCAGCTCCCCCGGCATTGACCGCCCGCTGACCAAGCCTGAAGCGTTCGCGCGCTACCTCGGCCACGAAGCCAAGATCGAAACGCAGCTTCCGGTGGAAGGACGCAAGCGCTTCCGCGGCCCGCTGAAAGCCACTACGGACAAGGATGTAACGATTACGGTGGATAAAGACGAATTTACCCTTCCTTTCAGCAACATCCGCACCGCCAAGCTGGTGATGACGGACGCGCTATTGAAGGAAGCCATGAAGAAAAGCGGATCATAGCTGCATAAATAGTGCCGCCGTTATCCAGGAATTAACGTTGGAATAAACTGAAAAGGGAACCAGACTATGGCCTACAACCAACCCATTTTCGGAAGCACCGAGGTGCTCCAGATCGCCGATGCGGTGGCGCGCGAGAAGATGGTCAGCCGCGAGGCGGTGATCGACGCGATGGAAAAAGCCATCCAGGTGGCGGGCCGCAAGAAATACGGCCATGAGCACAATATCCGCGCCGAGATTGATCGCCGCAGCGGCGAGATCAAGCTCTACCGCGTGCGCACCGTGGTGGAAAACGACCAGGGCACCGAGGAAGTCCCCTTCAACGAGCATACCGACATTGTCCTCGCCGACGCGCGCAAGATCGACGCCGAGCTGGAAGTGGGCGACGAGATCAAGGACATCCTGCCGCCGATCGATTTTGGCCGCGTAGCCGCGCAGACGGCCAAGCAGGTCATCATGCAGGAAGTGCGCAACGCCGAGCGCGAAAAGCAGTTCGACGAATTCAAGGACAAGGTGGGCGAGATCGTCTCCGGCGTGGTCAAGCGCGTGGAATACGGCAACGTCACCGTCGATTTTGGCCGCACCGAAGCGGTGATACGCCGCGACGAGCTGATCCCGAGGGAAGTCTTCCGCGTCGGCGACCGCATCCGCGCCTATATCTTCGACGTCCGGCGCGAGAAAACCGGCCCGCAGATTTTTCTCTCGCGCATCCGGCCTGAATTCATGGCCAAGCTGTTCGCGCAGGAAGTGCCGGAAATCTACAACGGCATCATCGAGATCAAGCATGTTGCCCGCGACCCCGGCTCGCGCGCGAAAATCGCTGTTGTTTCGCACGATATCAGCGTCAACCCGGTGCTCTCCTGCGTCGGCGTGCGTGGCAGCAGAGTGCAGGCGGTGGTGAACGAATTGCAGGGCGAGCGCGTGGATATCGTGGAATGGTCGCCCGATCCGGCCACGTTCGTGGTGAACGCGCTCAACAGCGCCGAAGTTTCCAAGGTGGTAATCGACGAAGGCAAGAGCCGCATCGAAGTGGTGGTGCCGGATGACCAGCTGTCGCTCGCCATCGGGCGCCGCGGCCAGAACGTGCGCCTGGCCTGCATGCTGACCGGCTGGGGCATCGACATCCTCACCGAAGCCGTGGAATCCGAGCGCCGCGCCGAGGAGTTCAACAATCTGTCGCAGCTGTTCATCGATGCGCTGAACGTGGAAGAAGTGATTGCGCAGCTGCTGGTAACGGAAGGCTTCACCACCGTGGAGGAAGTCGCCTATATCCCGATTGAGGACTTAGCGAGCATCGAAGGCTTCGACGAAGCCGTGGCCGAGGAGCTGCGCAGCCGCGCGCTCGGTTGGCTGGAAACCCGCGACCAGGAAGCGCAGCAGAAACTGCGCGACCTCGGCGTGCAGGACGAGCTGATTGAATTCGAGGGCCTCACCTCCGATATATTGATGAAGCTGGGCGAAAACGGCATCAAGACCGGCGACGATTTCGCCGGCCTTGCCGCCGACGAGCTGATCGAGATGCTGCCTGCCGGCACCCTTACGGAAGAACAGGCCGGCGAGCTGATCATGCGCGCCCGCGATAAATGGTTCAGCGATGCGGCGTAGGGGCTAACAGCAGACGGCTGACGGGGTATTCTGTCAGCCGCCCGCCGCCCGCCGATTAACCATTGTGCCGCGTCCATAAATACGTTAATGCTTGACTGCATATGAGAAAGTAAAAGTTTATCCCGATGACAGATTCCAACGAATCGAACAAAAAAGAGACCCTCAAAATCAGCAGCCCCTCCCGGCTCCAGCTGACAAAGACGGTCGAAAGCGGCAAGGTGAAGCAGAACTTCACCCACGGGCGCTCGAAAACGGTCACGGTCGAGGTGCGCAAAACCCGCACATTCACCGCCGGCAGCGGCGGCGCGATGGTGGAAATCAAGCGCGGCGAGGCCGGGCGTCAGAATCTGGACGAGGGCGGGCGCACCCTGACCGCCGAAGAGCGCGAACTGCGCATGAAGGTGCTGAAATCGGCAGAGGAAGCCAGCCGCATCGCCTCTGAGAAACGCGAAGCCGCCTCGGCTGCCGCTGCTGCGGCGGCGGAAGCCGCGCAGGCGGAAGAAGCCGCGCTGCCTGCGGAAGAAGAAACCTATGAAGCACCGGTAGAAGCCGCGCCGCAGGAAGAAAAAGCCGCGCCCGCGCCGCGTCCGCGCAATGACGGCATTATCCTCTCGCCGCTGCTCGCCAACCGCAAGCTGGGCCTTGGACCGCGCGGCAAGCCCGCCACCGCTGCGCCTGCGGAGCCGCCGCAGCCGGGTGATGAGCGCTTCGAGCGCGCCTCCAAGGATGCGAAAGTAGAAAAGGAAGCCAAGGGCGGAAAAACCCTGAAACTCGCCCGCGGCGAGGAACGCCGCACCGGCGGCAAGGTCAGCCTCAACCAGGCGATGGGCGATTACGAGGGCCGCGTGCGCTCGCTGGCCTCCATGCGCCGCCAGCGTGAAAAAGTGTTGAAAAAAGCGCAAGGCGACACCGGAGCGCAGGAGAAAATCGTCCGCGAGGTGGTGATTCCCGAAGCTATCACCGTGCAGGAACTCGCCAACCGCATGGCGGTGCGCGCGGTGGACGTGATCAAGACGCTGATGAAACTCGGCATGATGGTGACGGTCACGCAAACCATCGACGCCGACACGGCGGAGCTGGTGGTCGGTGAATTCGGCCATAAGTTCAAACGTGTCGCCGAAAGCGACATTGAAAACGTGCTGAAGGACGACGAGGCGGAAGACGAAGCGCTCCTTGAGTCGCGCCCGCCGGTGGTCACCATCATGGGCCACGTCGATCACGGTAAAACCTCGCTGCTCGACGCGCTCAGAAGCACCGATGTGGCGGCGAAGGAAGCCGGTGGCATCACCCAGCATATCGGCGCCTATCAGGTGGAGCTGGATGCGGGCAAGGTGACCTTCCTTGACACCCCCGGCCACGAAGCCTTCACCGCCATGCGCGCGCGCGGCGCCAAAGTCACCGACATCGTGGTGCTGGTGGTCGCTGCCGACGACGGCATCATGGAACAAACCAAGGAAGCCATCAACCAGGCGAAGGCGGCGGGTGTGCCGATCATCGTGGCAGTCAATAAAATCGACAAGCCCGGCGCGGATGCCAGCCGCGTGAAGGCCGAGCTGATGCAGTACGAGCTGGTGCCGGAAGAATTCGGCGGCGACGTGATCGTGGTGGAAGTGTCCGCCAAGCAGCGCCTCAACCTCGACAAGCTGATTGAAGCCATCCTCTTGCAGGCGGAAGTGCTGGAGCTGAAAGCCAACCCCAACCGCCCCGCCAAGGGCGCGGTGGTGGAATCCCGCCTCGACCAGGGGCGCGGTGTGGTCGCCACGCTGCTGGTGCAGAAGGGCACGCTCAAAGTCGGCGATATCGTGGTTGCCGGTGCCTCCTATGGCCGCGTGCGCACGCTCACCGACGACAAGGGCCGCAGCATTAAAGAAGCCGGCCCCGGCATGCCGATTGAGATTCAGGGCTTAAGCCTCGCTCCCGACGCGGGTGACGTATTCTCCGCCGTGGAGAACGAGAAAACCGCACGCGACATCGCCGAATACCGCGAGCGCATGATCCGCGAGCAGCAGACACGCAATTTAAATGCCCGCACCGCTGAAACCATGTTCGGCACCGGCCCCAACAAGGAGCTGGCGCTGATCATCAAGGGCGACGTGCAAGGCTCGGTGGAAGCCATCGCTGGCAGCGTCACCAAATACGCCAGCGACGAAGTGGCGGTGAAAATCCTCCATACCGGCGTCGGCGCGATTTCGGAATCGGACGTGACGCTGGCCAAGGCCACCGGCGCGCTGATTATCGGCTTCAATGTGCGTGCCCAGCCCAAGGCCAAGGAGATGGCCGCCCGCGAAAAATCCGACCTGCGCTATTACTCGGTGATTTACGACGTGGTGGATGACGTGAAAGCCCTGATCGGCGGCCTGCTGTCGCCGATCGCCAAAGAAAACTTCCTCGGCTACGCCGAAATCCGCCAGGTGTTCAACGTGACCAAAGCGGGCAAGGTGGCCGGCTGCTACGTGACCGAAGGCATGATCAAGCGCGGCGCGAAAGTGCGTCTCTTACGCGACAACGTGGTGATCCACGAAGGCACCCTCAAAACCCTCAAGCGCTTCAAGGATGAAGTGAAGGAAGTCAAATCCGGCTTCGAATGCGGCATGGCCTTCGAGAATTACGACGACATCCGCGAAGGCGACATGATCGAAGCGTTCGAGATCGAGCAGGTGGCGCGGACGGTGTAGGAGTAAGAGGTTTTAATAATGAAAAAAGATTCAAATAAAAAACCTGATCCTAAATTATTAGCTGAATTGTTCGCTAGCATTTTTGAAAAAACTCCGAAACCCTATACAACTACTGTTCCATCACATTTGGTACCAATAGTAGTTGAGCTTGAACAAGAGCTTGCATTTAGCGTTGGCTCGCGTGCCGCAATCACTCCTATTAAAGGAAGCTACAGCGGAATTGCCGGTTTGGTAGGGATTCAGCATAGATTAGAGGGTGTATATGTTGCAGCTAACATTGCTCCAGATGAAGAAGCCGCAAAGAAAATGGTAACCAGCTATACTGTTGCCCTGCAACAGGAATTCGATAAATTTGGCCCTTCCAAAGGCAGCAGGGGCAGATAGCGCATAATATCAATGGACCTTCAGAAGCTCTTTGAACTCGCCTGCGCCGCCATTTTCGGCGGGGTGGTGACGTACCTTCTGAAATACATGCAGCCGCGCGCGAAGCTGGTCATCTGGTCTCCGCATGAGTTTTCCCATATCATTGACCAGCACCGCATCACCATCAAGATGCAAAGCTACTCCATCCAGAATGTCGGCCATAAGACGGCGGAGAAAATCGAGATCGTGTTCGAGCAGAAGCCGGATGCGCTGAAGTTGTTCCCGGCGCTGCATTACGCCGAGTCGCGCACGCTGGAAGGAAAATACCGCATCGCGCTCGATTTTCTCGCCCCGCGCGAGTATTTCACGCTGGAAGCCGTCTGCCACGCCGCATCGCCGAAGCTGCTCTATGTGCGCTGCAGCGAAGGAGTTGCGCAGAATATCGCCTTCTCCATGCGCCGCGATTTGCCGAGATGGCGCATTCTGATCGTCAAAACTGCACTGGTGGCGGGGTATGGCGCATTTGCGTTATTGCTTTACTGGGGAATAAAGCGGGTGCTGATGCTGTAAATATTACCCTATCTCGTCATTCCACTATAATTTTCCTGCGGAAAATTTGGGGAATGACCAGTAATAAGAAAAATAGAGCGCGTTAATCGAGCGCGTCGAATACCATATCGTCCAGGATCAGGTTGACCTGACGAAAGAAAGCTTTGACTTTAGCGACAACGGTAATCATGCATACGATTATATGCAATATTCGTACTTCTGACAATATGGATTATGAAACACGGAAAAAACAACGATAAATCCCCCAATTCCCGCCCCTTAAAGGTCGGCGAGGCCATCCGCCATGCCATGGCCGACATTTTCCTGCGCGGCGAGCTGTACGATCCCGTGCTGGACGGGGCTTCCATCACTGTCTCGGAAGTGCGCGTGTCACCGGATTTGAAAACCGCCATCGCCTTCGTGATGCCGCTGGCGGGTGGGCATAAGGAGGAGATTCTTGATGCGCTGGAGCGCGCCAGCCAGGAAGTACGCCGCCAGGTGGCCGAGCGCGTGGAGATGCGCTACACCCCGCGCATCCAGTTCCGGCTTGATACGTCCTATGAGGAGGCGGGGAAGATTAATGCATTGCTGAAGGAATCAGAATCGCAAAAGGATAAAAAATGAAAAAAGATGAAATTGATAGATTGCTCACCAGCTGGGAAAAAGAAATCAATGGTGTTAATCGCACACAGCAATTGAAACTGACATTACAGCTCAAAAATCTTCTTAAAAACGATGATGAGCCTGTGCAAAAGAAAATAATTCTAGAGCGTATCATGCCGCATCTGGATAGCGATAATCCAATTGGGCAACGATTAACCGCTTGCATAGTAACTGAAAGAGATTTCAGTAGTATGCATGATTTGCCAAACGGAATCGATTATCCTTCTCAAGATCCCGATGCCATCGATCCAATAACGAAACAGCCTAGGAAAATATGGCATCAATGGACTAATGATGATTCAGACCAAAAAAAAGAAGATGGACGAAAAGCTTGGGAACGCTTTGTTACTGGCGAAAATAGAATGGATAATGCAAAGCGCCAGCTTTAGTATATTATGCACGGCTGGCTGATTCTCGATAAGCCCCTTGGCATCACTTCCGCGCGGGCGGTGGATAAGGTAAAGCGCCTGCTGAAGCCCGCCAAAATCGGCCATGCCGGGACGCTGGACCCGCTGGCATCTGGCGTGCTGCCGCTGGCGCTGGGGGAGGCGACCAAGACCGTTTCCTATATAATGGACCACCGCAAATCCTACCGCTTCCGCGTGATGTGGGGGCAGGAGCGCAGCACAGGCGATGCGGAAGGGGAGGTAACTGGAACCCACCCCAAGCACCCGGAACGCGCGGAAATCGAGGCTGTTCTGCCGGATTTCCATGGAGTTATCCTGCAAACGCCCCCGGCCTATTCCGCCATCAAGCTGGGCGGCAAGCGGGCCTATGCGCTGGCGCGGGCCGGGGAGGCGGTGGAGATGCAGGCGCGAGAAGTGCGCGTCGATGACCTGAAACTGATTGATTGCCCCCCTGATTCCGCGGAATTCACCGTGGAATGCGGCAAGGGCACCTATGTGCGTTCGCTGGCGGTGGATATGGCCAGGGCGCTGGGCACGCTTGGCTATGTGAGCGAACTCAGACGGTTATCGGTAGGAAAATTTAGCGAAACCCATGCGATTTCGCTGGAAAAGCTGGAAGAAGTGGTGCATAAGGGGGGACTTGCAAATTGGTTGCAACCGGTGGAATCCGTGCTGGACGACATCCCGGCATGGGAACTGGATTCTACGGATGCGCAGTCTTTAGCGCATGGCGGCATGCTCGCCCTACCCCCTCACGAAGTGGATACGCGTTGCGCCTCCCTGCTTCCTAGGGAAAAGGCGGACATCTGGCAGGCCCTCCATCAGGGCAGGCTGGTCGCCATGGTGACGATTGCGGACTCCGTGATGAAACCGGTGCGTGTGTTCAACGGCTGGCGGCAAGGGATAAGTGACAAGGGATAAGGGAATTGCCTTATCGTCATCGCCCGAATCGCGTAGCGGTTATAGGGCGATCCAGAAGCTGGATTCTCCTATAATTTCACTGCGTGAAATTCAGGAAATGACGAGATGAAATTTCTTTCTCTCTTGCCACTTGCCACTTGCGTCTGGCCACAAAAATAAGGAGAAGCAACGATGTCGAGCAATGCAGTGAAGACCAAAGAGTCGATCATTAAGGAATATGCTACCAAGGCTGGCGATACCGGTTCACCGGAAGTGCAATGCGCGCTACTGACGGACCGCATTAACCACCTGACGGAGCATTTCTCCCAACATAAAAAAGACCATCACTCCCGCCGCGGCCTACTGATCATGGTCGGACGCCGCCGCCGTCTGCTGGACTATCTGAAGAAAACCGACGTCAGCCGTTATGAATCGCTGATCAAGCGTCTGGGTCTGAGAAAGTAACCGACACGTTATCCCGGCGCTGCGCCGGGATCCACCTTTCGCTTGGTATGAAAATGGGATCCCGGTGCGCCGCAATAGCGCAAAAGCCGGGATTCACATTTTTAAAAGCAAAAGGAATTACGAATGTTCACTATCACCCGTAAACAAATTGAATGGGGCGGACGCACGCTGACTCTGGAATCCGGGCGCATCGCCCGCCAGGCTGACGGCGCGGTGCTCGCCACCTACGGCAACACCACCGTGCTTTGCACCGTGGTCGCCGCCAAGCAGCCGAAGCAGGACGTGGATTTCTTCCCGCTCTCCGTGCACTACCAGGAAAAGGCGTTTGCCGCCGGTAAAATTCCCGGCGGGTT
>CAYPEF010000058.1:0-9311 GCA_964409675.1 uncultured Rickettsiales bacterium
TGCCGGTGCTGGATGTGGCGCAGGCAGGCACAGTCATCTTCGTCAAGCGCAGCCGTTCACCCGGCTATGCGGGGATTGATAATGAGTTGTTCTATAATGAGAACACCATGATGCTATTCGGTGATGCGAAGAAGGTAACTGAGGAAATTGTGAAAGCGCTGAAGCATTAGCCGGGTACGCTTCATTTTTAATAAAATGCGAAGTCCTGGTGCTCTTCGTTTACGCATACGATGACATAGTAACCTTTCACTTGCCCAAACCTGCGAATTTGCCTACATTCGCGTCCAATCTTTTTTACATGTGTAATATGACTCAAACTGTTGATTCACACGTTCCCGCGAATGCCACCTTTGAGCAGGCCATGAAGGAGCTGGAAGCCATTGTGCGCCGGCTGGAATCGGGCAATGCGGACCTGGAATCAGCGATTGCCGATTACCTGAAAGGTACGCAGCTCAAGGAATATTGCGAAAAGAAGCTTGCGGATGCCCGCCTGAAGGTGGAATCCATCGTCAAATCCGCGGACGGAACCCTCTCCACCCAGCCTTTTGCAACGTAAATGTCTGCATCGGCTAATTAAGATAAAGTTGAAATCATGGTCACTAAACTCCCTGAAAGCTTGCAGGACGCCATTGAAAAAGTGGCGGAAGACTTACAAGAGAAAATGGATGCGCTCCTGCACGAGCCGACCGCCAAGGAAACTGCCGCCACGGTGCTTTCTTTCAAGCCCGGCAAGAAGCCGGCGAACGATGAAGTCACCGAACAGGGTGACGGCGACACGGTGCTGCGCGCCATGCGTTATTCGGTGCTCTCCGGCGGCAAGCGCCTGAGGCCGTTCCTCACCGTCTGCTCGGCAGGGTTGTTCGGCGTGTCGAAAGACGCGGCGCTGACAGCGGCGGCGGCGATTGAATTCATCCACACCTATTCATTGATCCATGACGATCTGCCGGCGATGGATAATGATAATTTGCGCCGCGGCAAGCCCAGCTGCCACGTGGTGTTCGGCGAAGCGGCGGCGATCCTGGCCGGTGACGGACTGCTCACCTTCGCCTTCCAGCTGCTCTCTGAGCCGAAAGTCCATGCCGATGCACAGGTGCGCTGCGAGCTGATCAAGGCGCTTGCCGTTGCCAGCGGTTACATGGGCATGGTGGGCGGCCAGATGATGGACATGGAAGCTGAGAACAAGCAGCTAACCGCCGAGGAAATCATCCGCCTGCAGCGCCTGAAGACAGGCGAGCTATTCGCCGTTTCCTGCGAAGCCGGGGCCATTCTCGGTAAAGCGCCCAGCATGATGCGCACCGTTTTGCGCGCCTATGCACATGACATGGGGCTGGCCTTCCAGATCACCGACGATCTGCTCGACGCCGAGGGCACCCGCACCAAGGTGGGCAAGGAAGTGAACAAGGACCGCACCGCCGGCAAGGCGACGCTGATCGGCGCGCTCGGCGTGGAGCGTGCCCGCGAGCATGCCAAAATCCTGGCGCAGCAGGCTATTTCGCACCTCGATGTGTTCGATAAGAAAGCTGACTTACTCAGGCAGCTGGCGCAATTTGTGGTGTCGCGAACCTATTAGAGCGGCAGTGGTGGCGAGACGTAATTCGCAACGATTGGCGGTTCAGGAGGCAGATTTGTGGATCCATATGTAGCCGTGCTGAGAGATGCGGCCTGGAATGCCAGCATTATTCCGTTCTCCAACGAGGCGACGCTGTTCGCCATGCGGGGTTTTGGTGGCTTTGACCTGCACCTTGCGCTATTGCTGGCCATCGCGGGAGCCATGGCCGGGTTGTTGTTTAACTGGGGTGTTGGGCGCTTGATCCTGCTTCAGTTCCGTAAAGGAAAATTTAAGCTGAATGTGGTGAAATATGAAAAAGCCGCAGCCATTTTCCGCCGGTATCTGCTGTTTTTGCTGCTGCTATGCTGGAACCCGACGCTTAATTATATTCCGGTGATTTCCGCCTTTCTCGGGGTGCGCCTGCGCCTTGCCCTGCCGCTAATGCTGGCAGGCGAGGCGGGATATTATATTTATCAGCTTTTCTATTGAGTTTGCGGGTTTTTTGCTTGTAAAACGAGTATAAACCATTACCTATACAAAGATATATAACCCAAGGAAATCCCGAGTGCTTAACCGCTCTTTCTCAGGGCATTTCTCATATAACAGGCTAGTATGGCGCTTACCCCCGAACTGATCCCCGTCTCCATCGAATCGGAGATGAAGAAATCCTACCTCGATTACGCCATGAGCGTGATTGTCAGCCGCGCCATCCCGGACGTGCGCGACGGCCTCAAGCCGGTGCACCGGCGCATCCTGTACGCGATGCATGAGACGGGCAACGACTATAACAAGCCCTACCGCAAATCGGCGCGCATCGTCGGTGAAGTGATGGGTAAATACCACCCGCACGGCGACGCGGCGATTTACGACGCGCTGGTGCGCATGGCACAGCCTTTCTCGATGAGCCTGATGCTGATCGATGGGCAGGGGAATTTCGGCTCGATGGACGGCGACGCCCCGGCGGCAATGCGCTATACCGAATCCCGTCTGGCGAAAGCCGCGCACGCGCTACTGGAAGACATCGATAAGGAAACCATCGACTTCCAGGACAATTATGATGGCTCGGAAAAAGAGCCTATGGTGCTGCCGGCGCAGTTTCCGAATATCCTGGTCAACGGCGCGGGTGGCATTGCGGTGGGTATGGCCACCAATATCCCGCCGCATAATATCGGCGAGGTGATCGATTCCACCATCGCAGTGATTGATAACGGCGAGATCACGCTGGAGGAGCTGATGGAGATCTGCCCCGGCCCGGATTTCCCGACCGGTGGATTGATACTGGGCCGCTCCGGCATCCGCTCGGCGATGACCACGGGCCGCGGCTCGGTGGTGATGCGCGCGAAAACCGAGATCGAGGAAATCAAGGGCGGGCGCTACGCTATCATCGTCACCGAAATGCCCTACCAGGTGAACAAGGCGCGCTGCATCGAGCGCATCGCCGAACTGGTGCGCGAAAAGCGTATCGAGGGGATTTCGGATTTGCGCGACGAATCGGACAAGTCCGGCGTGCGCGTGGTGGTGGAAGTGAAGAAAGACGCGGTACCGGAAGTAGTGCTGAACCAGCTGTTCTCCTACACGCCGCTGCAAACCTCCTTCGGCGTCAACACGCTGGCGCTGAACCGGGGACGGCCCGAGCTGATGAATTTCAAGCAGGTGCTGACCGCCTTCATCGAATTCCGTGAGGAAGTGATTACAAGGCGCACCGCCTACCTGCTCGGCAAGGCGCGCGACCGGGCGCATGTGTTGATCGGCCTCGCTATTGCGGTGGCCAATATCGACGAAGTAATCCGCGTAATCAAGGCCTCGCCCGACCCGGCCACCGCCCGCGAAGAGCTGATGCGGCGCGACTGGGACGCGGCGGACGTGATTGCGCTCTTGCAACTGGTGGACGACCCCAATAACCGCGTGAACGCTGGGCGCATCCGTTTTACGGAAACACAGGCGCGCGCCATTCTCGACCTTCGCCTGCACCGCCTGACCGGGCTGGAGCGCGAGAAGATCGACCAGGAAATGGCGGAGCTGGCGGCGGAGATCGCGGAATATTTAAGCATCCTCGGCAACCGCGAGAAGCTGATCGGCATCATGAAGGCTGAGCTGATCGCTGCGCGCGACCAGTTCGCCGTGCCGCGCCGCACGCAAATCGAACTCTCCGAGTTCGAGGCCGACATGGAAGACCTGATCCAGAAAGAGGATATGGTGGTGACCGTGACGGTCAACGGCTACATCAAGCGCACGCCGCTTTCCACCTACCGCGCCCAGAAGCGCGGCGGCAAGGGCCGCAGCGCCATGAACATGCGCGACGAGGACGTGACGGTGGAATTGCTGGTGGTGAACACCCACACGCCGGTGCTGTTCTTCTCCTCTACAGGCAAGGTCTATAAGCTCAAAGTGTACAAGCTGCCGCTGGGCGCGGCCAACACACGCGGCAAGGCGCTGGTGAATTTGTTCCCGCTGGAGCCGGGCGAGACCATCACCACCTTCATGCCGCTGCCGGAGGAGGAGGAAAAATGGGATGCGATGAATATTTTCTTCTCCACCGCCAAGGGCAACGCGCGGCGCAATGACCTGTCGGATTTCCACGACATCCGCGCCAACGGCAAGATCGCCATCCGGCTGGATGAAGGGGATAGGCTGGTATCGGTGCAGCCCTGCACGGAGGCCGACCATATATTGCTCGCCTCGCGCGAGGGCAAATGCATCCGCTTCCCGGTGTCGGACGTGCGCGTGTTCAGAAGCCGCACGTCGGACGGCGTGCGTGGCATGAAGCTCGCGGGCGATGATGAAGTGGTTTCCATGACCGTGCTGCACGGCATCGACTGCACCTCGGACGAGCGGCAGGCGTACCTGAAGCGCGCCTCCGCCAAGCGCCGCGTGGAAGGCGAGCAGGTGGACGAGCCGGAAGAGGCGGTAACCACTGAGCTGACGCTGACCGATGAGCGCTTCGCGCAGATGGAAGCGGCGGAGGAGTTCATCCTCACCGTGACCGGCAACGGCTTCGGCAAGCGCAGCTCGGCTTATGAATACCGCGTGACGGGCCGCGGCGGTTCAGGCATTACCAACATCATCACCAGCCCGCGCAATGGCAAGGTGGTCTCCAGCGGCCCCGTGGCGGAAGGCGACGAGGCAATGCTGCTGACCGACAAAGCCACAATCATCCGCACCCCGGTGAAAGACATCCGCATCGCAGGCAGGAATACGCAGGGCGTCACTATTCTTCGCACCGCCGAAGGCGAGAAGGTGGTGAGCGTGGTGCGCATTGGTAAGGAGATGGCGGGCGAGGAGGGCGAGGAAAGCGCGCCTGTATCCGATGTGTAGGCCATTTGCACTGCTGTTTCAGTTTTCAGCCGCAATACGCCTGCCTTTGCTTCTGCCGGTAGTGTTGCCGCTGTATCTACATGCTGCTCCCGCCAAGGCCGAAATGGCGCTCAGCGAGCATTACGGTAATGTTGCGCTCGGGGTGATGTTCGATTACCCGGCGGAATGGACGATTGTTCCGTGCGATGCGCGGGAGGCGATGTGCAGCCTGCAGATACGCCGCCGCAGTGCGCCCGCCGCCGCGCCGATTGCCTACCTGACCTTTTCCTCCGGCACGCTGGAGAAAGCGGCGGAGGATTCCTTCTTCACGCGCGAGCAGGGCAAATGGGTGCTGCAGGGACGCTTTGCGCCCGAGCCGGCGCTGCTCTTTACCGTGCCCGCCGGGCAGGCGCTCTCCGGCACCGCCACCTGCGGCAGCGACATGGGCGCAAATGCCGCCAGCCACCGCTGCTATTTCGCCCTTGTGAGCAACGGCACACGTGCCCTTAACCTGGAAACCGGCAGTGATTACCCCGACACGCATGAACATCTGCGCGCCATGCTTTCCACATTTCGTTTCCTGCCCGGCATCTGATGGCCGTTGGAGAAACTAAAATACCATCCCCGCTTTATGCGGGGATGGTGAAGAGCTTGTCTGAATAATGCGATGTGCTGTGGTTATATCGGGCTGCGGTGCAGATCGCCTTCCGCCGCCACTTCGCCGATATTGCAGGCGCGGGTAAAGGGATAGAGCTGGTACAGGCCGGAAATGCCGACCAGGATATAGACCAGGTTGGATAAGCCGCTATCCACCCCGAACAGGGCGGCGACCAGATTGAAATTGAACGCGCCGACCAGACCCCAGTTGATTGCGCCGATAATCGTCAGTATAAGGGTGATAAGATTCAGGCTTTTCATGGCATCCTCCATTGCTGTCGTTGACGGTCATCATGGCGAAGGGAATGTAAAAGCGGGGCAGGCATTGGTGTAACGCAAGGTCATTTTGGCATAAACTATGAGAACAGGCAT
The DNA here is from genome assembly GCA_964409675.1 of uncultured Rickettsiales bacterium. Classification (GTDB taxonomy): domain Bacteria; phylum Pseudomonadota; class Alphaproteobacteria; order Rickettsiales; family SXRF01; genus CAYMDD01. Next base: position 5,873 of record CAYPEF010000058.1, read on the forward strand.
TTACCCCGGCACGTTTGACCCGATCACGGTCGGGCATCTGGACATTATCTCGCGCGCGCTGCACGTGGTGGACCGGCTGGTGATCGGCATTGCGCTGGATTCCGGCAAGGACCCGATTTTCACGCTGGAGGAGCGCGCCGAGCTGGCGAAGGCGGATATCGCCTCGCTTGGCAAAGAGGCCGCTTCACGCATCGAGGTGCGCACTTTTTCCGGGCTGCTGGTGAATTTCGCCGAGAGCGTGGATTCGCGCATCATCATCCGCGGCATCCGCGCCGTGTCGGATTACGAATATGAATTCCAGATGGCCTGCATGAACGCGCGGCTGAAGCCGGACATTGAAACCGTGTTCCTCACCGCCTCGGAGGATACGCATTTCATCTCCTCCCGCTTTGTGAAGCAGATCGCCCGGCTGGGAGGGGATATTTCTACTTTCGTCTCGCCGTATGTTGCGGAGCGGCTGCGGGCGTTTTACGGAAATTCGCATTGATTATTGCATTATCAATTGCTTAAAGGTCATGCGGTGCGAGAAAACTGCATATTCTGGTGGAGAAAAGGCGATGTTGCTGTTGACTTTCCGCGCTCTCCCGCCTAATCCCTTATTCCTCGCGTTTATGCGCCTGTGGCGGGTGTAGCTCAGTTGGTTAGAGCGCCAGATTGTGATTCTGGATGTCGCCGGTTCAAATCCGGTCACTCGCCCCATCTACTCTTAACATTGGCAATCTCTGACGTGCGGTATTCCTGATGGAAGGCGAAACCGTTCTTCACGCAGAGTGGCTGAACTGGCCGGCTGTGCGCACCATAAGCGAGCTGTTTGCGCGGCGTTGCATCCCGCTCTATTTTGCCGGCGGCGCAGTGCGCGATGCGCTGATCGGCGGAAAGCCGCCTGATATTGACGCGGTCACCTCTATCCCGATTGCACAGGTACGGAAGCTTCTGGCGGATATCAGCGGAATCACCTGCCTGCCTACGCAGTGGGGAGTGAAATTTCGGTATAGTGATATTCTGATCGATATCAACACGCTTTGCGAGACGGCGCGATATGAGCCGGATGACGGTGATATGGTCGGCGCAATGAGGCGCTATGTTGGTCATTATGATTTTACCATAAACGGCGTTTTCTGCGCATCTGATGGCAGGCTATATGATTTTTACGGCGGCGGGCAGGATGTGCGTGCCGGCTATATTCGCTTTATTCATCCGCAGCCTATGGCGTTCCTGAAGGAAAACCATGCATGCGTGCTGCGATTTTTCCGCGTATATGCCCAATTCGGCAGGATGCCGCCTGAATCGGCGGCGCTGGATGCATGCATTGCCAGCAGCGCGTTGCTTGCGATGGTCCCGCCAGAAAAGAAAAACAAGGAGATGCAGCGGCTGCTTGGCGCATTCATTGCAAGCGATGCCATTGGCCTGATGCATGAAAGCGGCGTGTGGGATGCATTAATGGGGTTTGCCATTGCCGGTTGCGCTACCCTGAAGCGGCTGGAGCGGATTGAGCGGGAGCTGAAAATGCCGCCGCAGGTCTGGCCGCGGATGCTTGCGCTTATCATGGAAGCGGATGTGCCGGCGGAAGAAGCGGTTGCCCGAAGCGCGCAGGCGCTGGGCCTTTCAATGGAGATGCAACGCTGGATGCAGCGCACGCTTGCCTGCCTGGCGCAGTTGCACGGCCCTGGCGCGGAGAGAAACTGGCAGGATTTGCGCCGCAGCTGCAGCCATACCGCCTTTACGTTGCTGGTTGCTCTGCGCTGGGCGATGGAGGAGGCGATGGAAGCACGGGCACCTCACTATCGCGCCATGCTGGGGCGGTTCGACTAGTGCATTTCCGGTTCTGCGTAGGGCTGGAGGCGGCCGACGTTCATTTCATATTGCCTTACCTGCTCCTGGAGCGCCCGGATCAGGCCGGGCATCACGGCGGCCGGGATCAGCAGCTGGCACACGGCGCGCGGTTCGGCGAAGCCGGGCACGCGCTCGTCCTGCTGCGCTTCCGACGGGCTGGCGGGGATGCGAGTGGCGGTGAGGGCGAATTCATAAGGCGTATGCGATACTTCAATGTAATTCACATAGTGCACGGGGGTGTTTTCCGTCATGCGCGGTGCGATCTGGGAGAAGGAGGAGGTCATAGGTTGTCCATGGATGGTTTAAGCTGCTTGCTAGGGCTTATCTTCTCCGCTAATTTACCAATTATTCAAGCAAAAAACGTTTTCTCCAACCTATGGGAATGCCGCATGTCCACTTCCTCACTACCGCTTACCCAGCTTGGCGGTAAAACCGAGCTGCCGCCATCGCCGGACAAGGCGCTGCTGGAGCGGGTGCCGAATCCTCACCCGGCGCATGATTACTGCACCCGCTTCACCGCGCCGGAATTCACCTCGCTCTGTCCGGTAACGGGGCAGCCGGATTTTGCGCATCTGGTGATCGACTACGTGCCCGGGGAGTGGCTGGTGGAGAGTAAATCGCTGAAATTATTTCTGGGATCGTTTCGCAATCACGGTGCGTTTCATGAGGATTGCACCGTGCTGATCGCGCGCCGGCTGGTGGAGTTATTGCAGCCGAAATGGCTGCGCATCGGCGGCTACTGGTATCCGCGCGGCGGCATGCCGATTGATGTATTCTACCAGACCGGTATGCCGCCTGCAGGCGTGTGGATTCCCACGCAGGATGTGCCGCCGTACCGCGGGCGATAGTTTTCTGAAAGGGGCTGCCGGATGGATGTAAAAGAAGAAGCGCTTTACGGCGATGCGGTGGCGGCGCACTGGTATTATATCGCCAAGGGCCGGGCGCTGCGCGACTGGCTGCGCGGGTTTCATGCGCCGCGCGTGCTGGATATAGGCGCGGGGTCGGGGATTTTTTCAAAGCAGCTGCTGGACGCGGGCATTGCCGACAGCGCCGTGTGCGTGGATATGAACTACGTGCAGCCGCATGAGGAGGCGTATCACGGCAAACCCATTGCGTTTGTCCGCGAAGCGCCGCCGGAAGGAGAGCGGCTGGTGCTGATGATGGACGTGCTGGAGCATGTGGACGATGCCCCGGGCCTGCTGCGGCAATATACTCAACACATGGACGCGCAGGGCAGGGTGGTAATCAGCGTGCCCGCTTTCCCATTCCTCTGGTCGGGCCATGACGTTTTTTTAGAGCATAAGCGCCGTTATACCATGAACACTCTGCGTAAAGCGGTGGAAGAAGCCGGGCTGGAAGTGGTGCGGATGCGCTATTTCTTCGGGCTGCTGTTCCTGCCGGTGGCAGCGCTGCGTATCCTACGGAATATAAGAATGAAAGCGGGCACGCTGGAGCCTAAGAGTGAGATGAAGCTTGCCCCGGGCTGGCTGAATTGCCTGCTGGTGGAGGTGCATGAGGTGGAGCGGGAAATCCTGTTCCCCATTAATAGCCTAGGTGGTCTTACTCTGTTCTGCCTATGCCAGAAACGGAAAAACTAAGCATATAG
>CAYPEF010000058.1:9411-14071 GCA_964409675.1 uncultured Rickettsiales bacterium
TAGTGGTTGATACGCTGGAGAATATCTGCGAGCCGGGGAAGAAAAGCGGGGTTCCGAATACGCTGAATGATGATGTATTGCGTAGGCTTGGCAATATGCTTCGGGATGCCCTTACGTCTGAAAACTTATTCTTCAATGGCGATGAAAAACTTAAAACGCTGCTTGAGCGGGCACTTGCAGCGGCAGAAAAAATGCGCGCGGAAATGTTTCCTAATCATGAAAAGAGCGTTATGGAATTTATTACCCAGCACATTGTTGTGCTGGCTGATTATTGCCAAGAGCTTAAGGGGAGAGGAACGGCGAAGTTTATCGGGGAAGCAGAGGTTTTTGATGATTTGCTCAGCGATTTAACCAGCCTTCCCGACAGTAAAACAGGCAAGCCAAGAACCTATAAAAAAGATGAAGCAATTGCACTGGAGGCGGCACTGCAGAATGCAACAACCTCTGGGCATGAATTTGCAACCCTTGAGTTTCAAAGCCAGCTAAGGGAAGCTTTGCGCGATCTTAAGAAGCTCAACCAGTCGCTATTTGCTACAACCGGACGTGGGTTAAGTTAAGCCTCTGGGCACACTATCGCGCTAATAGCTTCTCGTACAGATTCGCCAATATCCTTGCGCTCCAGCGCGTAAGCTACGTTCGCCGCCACGAAGCCAGTGAGGGAGCCGCAATCGTAGCGGGTGCCCTCGAAGCGGTAGCCATAGACGCCTTGCTTGCCGATTTCGGCGGCGATGGCGTCGGTGAGCTGGATCTCGCCGCCCGCGCCGGGTTTTTGTTTGTCGAGAATGGCGAAAATCTCCGGTTGCAATATATAGCGGCCAATGATGGAGAGGGTGGAGGGGGCTTCCTCGGGCTTGGGCTTCTCCACCAGCCCTTTGGCTTTCACCAGCCGGGAATTGCCCGGTTTCGCGGAAGCGTCGATATCCACGATGCCATAGCTGGAGGTGCGCTCGCGCGGCACGTCCATCACGCCCACGATATTGCCGCCGGTTTCATAGTAAGCATCCAGCATCTGCTTCAGGCAGGGCACGGTGCTGTGCACCATGTCGTCGGCCAGAATCACCGCAAAAGGCTCATCGCCCACGATATTACGCGCACACCAGACGGCATGGCCGAGGCCCAGCGGGTCCTGCTGACGGGTGAACACCACGTTGCCGGCGGCGGGAAGCCAGTCCTTGGTCTGCTCTAGCTCGCGCTGCTTGTTCTTGCCCTTAAGCACGCTTTGCAGCTCATAGGAATGGTCGAAATGGTTGCTGATGGCGTTTTTATTGCGGCCCGTGATGAAGATGAACTGCTCAATCCCGGCATCGCGCGCTTCCTCGAAGGCGTAATGGATGATCGGCTTATCGACCACGGGGAGCATTTCCTTGGGCATGGATTTGGTGGCTGGCAGAAAGCGGGTGCCGAGCCCCCCGACGGGGAATACGACTTTGCGAACTTTACGGATGGTCATGCATGTTCCTTAAGAATTTAAGGGATGAGGAGGGGTGCGCACTAAAACCCAATAGTTTATAAAAGTCAAAGGTAAATGCCTAAAACCTAGGATGCGAGTAATAAATACACAGATGACGTTTAAAAATTCTATGGAAACAAAGGTATATTATTTATATTCATTATCTTGAGACATTTGTGCTAGCATATCCGGAAGATTAAGTTATAATTGATAGCTATTAATAAATAAAATTGGCTTATTCAATATGCCTCAGCGTGAAATAGCTGATATTTTTGTGAGTATGTTCTCACCGCCGTCTAATCTTGGCTCTTTCGATTTCAAGCAGCAGGCGCGCATCGTTTCATATGCATTAAATTCGCTTTTAATGGAAGCAATGGAGCATTCGCATAAAAATAGATCATTTGTGCAGCGTCATGGCAGAGCCGGTTCATATGCTTCGGTAGGAGAAGATTATAGTGACTTGGTTGAGGTAATCGATGAACCGCCTCACTCCGACATTGTGCAATTGCTCGATGAACCCTCCCTGCCAGTGCAGGCGGCGCCCGGCTCTGAAGAAAGACGCGAGGAACTGAAGAATGTTATAAGGATTGCTTTTGGTAGAAAAGAAAATGCAATCGATGCGATAGTACCGGGTCTTCGCGTTGCGGAAGATGATATTAAATTTAAAGTGCCGGGTATTGAGGACAAAGTGGTTGCTCACCTCGCCCCGCTGCTGGAAGAACTGGAATGTCATCCCCAGATGCGCAATGCCAATCCGGATACAGTTGAGCGTACGCTATGGACATTTTCCAAGGCGGCAGGAACAATAAGCAATGGCACGAAAATTGGCGGCATAGGCCCCGGCAATCAACGTTATCTTGAAGCGGTATTAAAAGACGCCACCATGCGAACGGAGCCGGGAAGGTAATTCTGACTCTGGCTCCTATCACACAAGCCTTTAAATTATTCATTTATAATACAAAGTAAAAACACAGGGCGATTTCTGGAAATGCTTGACAGGCCCGGAGAAATCATTATGTTCTAGCCCCTTAAAGCGTATAAGGACGATTGCCATGGCAAAGAAAAATATTGTTTTACTCCGGTTGGTTAGCTCTGCAGGCACCGGCTATTTCTACGTAGCTAAAAAGAACCCCCGCAAGCAGACGGAAAAGCTTAAATTCCGCAAATATGACCCCATCGCGCGCAAGCACGTGGAATTCAACGAAGCAAAAATTAAATAGCGCGCCCGCCATATGACGGACGCCTTCGCCCAGAACGCCCCCGCGCCTGCTACCACAACCGCCACCGGTGTGGCCGAGCCGATGCCGTATGAGCTCAGCCAGGAAAAGATGTTCAAGGATACCTTGACCTTCCTGTTCCTGATGTTCGCTATTTTCTATTTCCTGCTCATCCGCCCGCAGCAGAAGCGCGTGAAGGCGCACCAGGCGCTGCTCAGCGAACTGAAAAAAGGCGACCGCGTGATCACTAGCGGCGGCATCATCGGCTCGGTGGTGAAATTTGAAGGGGATGAGATCGTGGTGGTGGAAATTGCGCCGAACGTGCGCGTGCGCGTGGCGCGCGGCATGATTCAGGAAAAAGCCGCCGCAGGCACGCCGACATCCGACACCGCCAACGATAATTAACGCCATGCTCGATTTTCCCCGCTGGAAAATTGCCATTATCCTGACTGTCTGCTTTCTCTCCGTTTTATTTTCCGTTCCTACCTTTCTTTCTCCTGAACAGCGCGCCCATCTTCCGCAAGCCATGCGTGACCAGACGGTGAATCTCGGCCTTGACTTGCAAGGTGGCTCGCATTTGCTGCTGAAGGTGGATTTCGATGCTTACCTTAAAGAGCAGCTCACCAACCTGACCGATGAAATCCGCACCAAGCTCCGTGCCGACAAAATCGGATATAAGGGGCTGGCCGTGAAAGACGGCAAGGTGGTGTTCGCCTTACGCGAAGAAACCGGCATGGATATTCCCAAAATACTGCGCGAGGTGGACTCGGGGCTGAAAGTGGACAGGCTCGATTCCGGCGAATACGCGGCGTATTACTCAGAGGAATCGCTGCGCATCCGCAAAGGCCAGATTCTTGACCAGTCCTTGCAGATCGTGGACCGGCGCGTCAATGAAACCGGCACGCGCGAGCCGATCATCCAGCGCCAGGGCGAGGACCGTATTCTGTTACAGGTGCCGGGACTACAGAATCCTGAGCATCTGAAAGAATTGCTAGGGCGCACTGCTAAGATGACATTCCACCTGGTGAATCTGGAGGTAAGCCCGGATGATATCGCGCGTGGCAACGTGCCGCCGGGCACGCGCATCGTGCTGGGCGATGCGAAAGAGGCGGGCGCGGGCGGCCAGCCGCACCGCTACGCGATATATTCCAAGGCTGAACTTTCCGGCGATATGCTGGTTGATGCCCGCCCGAGCTTCCACCAGCAGACGGGCGAGCCGATTGTCGATTTCAAGCTGAACAATGCGGGCGCCAAGAAATTCGGCGACGTCACCACCGCCAATGCCGGCAAGCCGTTTGCCATTGTGCTCGACAATAAAGTGCTGACCGCGCCGCGCATCGATGAGCCTATCTTAGGCGGTAGTGCCTTTATTCGCGGCAGCTTCACGGTGGAAAGCGCCAATGACCTTGCGCTGCTGCTGCGCGCCGGCGCGCTGCCTGCGCCGCTGACCGTGGTGGAGGAGCGCACCGTGGGGCCGAGCCTTGGCGAGGATTCCATTCATGCCGGCGCGAAAGCCTCGCTGATCGGGGTGGGGCTGGTGATTGCGTTCATGATCATCAATTATGGCCTGTTCGGGCTGTTCGCCAATATTGCGCTAATCGTGAACGGGCTGATCGTGTTTGCCCTGCTGGCGCTGTTCCACGCCACGCTTACGCTGCCGGGAATTGCCGGCATTGTGCTGACGCTCGGTATGGCGGTGGATACCAACGTGCTGATCTATGAGCGCATCCGCGAGGAAATCCGCCACGGTAAATCGCCTTTCGCGGCGGTGGAATCGGGTTTCCGCATGGCATTCGGCACCATCATCGATTCGCACCTGACCACGCTTTCTGCCGCATTGCTGCTGTATTACTTCGGCACCGGCACGGTGAAGGGATTTGCGGTCACGCTCTCCATCGGCCTTACGGCCTCGCTCTTTACGGCGGTGATGTTTACCCGCCTGCTGATCGTTACCTGGCTGCGCCGCACAAGGCCGAAGCTGATCCCGATTTAG
>CAYPEF010000059.1:0-13970 GCA_964409675.1 uncultured Rickettsiales bacterium
GTAGTTTTGCCAGTAATCATTGAGGTGATGCCTTCAATGGCACTATTGACGCCCGGGATGTTCTTAATCAGTTCAAGCACCCATCCCATACCGCCCGTTATCCAATCGAACATACGAGTTAGGGCACTATCAACGCTTGCTTTGGCTTTTTGCTCTTTTTCCTGAAGGTTTTTGCTTAAATCAGAAGGTTTTCCCCCTTCAGCAGCACCTGCAACAATCCGCTCTTGCACTTGGCTGTCAAAATCCGCCAGAGCTTCTTGCGCTTTCTGCATATGCTCAGATGTTGGAGAAGTTCCTTTCGGCACAAGATGGTTCAGATAGCCCTCAACGAATCTCTGACGCATGGAGGATAATGCGTGATCTCGTTCTTCCCCTTTCGGCGGACGCTGATTATTCTGTATCCAGCTAACCAAATTGGTTTTTTGTTCTTCGGTAAGAAGAGCTTCGGCCATATTCTCACTCTAAATTCTAAATATAAATTATTATGATAAATTATTATGCTTTAGAATATCATACTATTCTTGTTCAAGTATGAAACTTTCATGACAACCGCATAACTACCTTTTTCGGGTTATACCAAGAGCTTAAAAGTCCATTTTCATATAAATCATCTGCATTTAGCTTTAATATAAAGATGTAAAAGCTGGCATAGTCATGATTAATTTATATTTTAACAACAACATATTACTATATTTAACCATAATGTAACTTCACACCAATGCCGTAGTTAATATAATGTATGCAGCACATTTCTAGGGGCAAATAAGCCAATTTCTTGATTGAAACAAATATGCAATAAACATCTGTAATTATGATAAAAAATGAAGATGATAACGCTGATATCCAAAGCATTGTCCGTTTACAGGCTGAAAATCTGAAAATCGGAGAAATTTTACAGCGTTGTGACGAGGTGCCACTAGAAATTCAGAAGATACTGGAGCCTCTTACTAATATTCGATTACGCAGACTAGTAAACGCGCTTAAGAGGATTGAGGTCATTTCATGCGCGTTTCTGCACGAAAAAACACAGTTGCGCCCTCCAGCATGCGAAACGCGTGATTTTAATGCGGGTTGCGGCCATCAAGGCATTAATAATATAATTGAGAACTGGAAAGATGCCGGCCGCGATAGAGAACACTTCAGCGTGGACCCACAAGCTTGGGATAATAATAATGCGGTGGCAATACTGCAGTATGCAACTGCGCTGGTTGTAGCGTTAGGCGGCAATAATGCCGAACGCGCCGCAGATGTAATGGAGCAATTGAAGACATATGTATATACCATTGCTCAGTCAGATGACGCAGCATTGGGTTTATATGTTGACGAAAAGGACAAGAAGATCGGGCAGGAAGAATACAAAGTTAGAAAAGCGATTCTAGAGCAGAATCAGCAAACACAAGCCAAGGCTTTACTAGGAATAAGAGATAACGTCCTTAGCTTGATACATACAGCAGCACAAGATTTAATGCAGTCTTCAGAGCGAAAGAAAAGCGGAACATTTAAAACAAGTATGGTATGCATGGGCCATACAAATGTTCATGGTGCAGCATGGATGGGTATATAGCCATTTACTACATTAAATACAGATCATAAAAACATAAGTTGGTGCGGGTGGAGGGACTTGAACCCCCACGCCTTGCGGCGCCAGAACCTAAATCTGGTGCGTCTGCCAATTCCGCCACACCCGCTTTACCATGCTGTATTGTATCGCTTTTTTGCAGAAAATACAATAACCGACTGTAATATAGAAAAATTTTTACCACCCCTTGGATTTTTGCCCGGGGGCATTATGTATTTGGTATCGGCTAACCCGGGCTCATGCAAGCCTAAAGCGCGTGTCAAAGCAAAAGTGAGGCGATCCGGCAAATAAACTTTCGCCGGACGCTTGGCAAACCCGGGGGAGCTGCACTATAGTAATACCTTATCCTTCTCACCAGATTCCAGGTTTTATGACCCTTCCCTCCGATACTGTAAATACCCATATTTTCCCGGTACTTCCGCTGCGCGACATCGTGGTGTTTCCTTCGATGGTGGTGCCGCTGTTCGTCGGGCGCGAAAAATCGGTGCGCGCGCTGGAGGAAGTGGTGAAGCGTGAAGGAAAAATCCTCCTCGCCACCCAGAAAAACGGCGGCATGGACGACCCCGCACAGGAAGATATTTACCGCATGGGAACCATCGGCAATATCCTCCAGCTGCTGCGCCTGCCGGACGGCACGGTGAAAGTGCTGGTGGAGGGCATCGCCCGCGCGCAGATCAAGGAGTTCATCGACACGAAAGATTTCTTCCAGGTGGTGGCCGAGATGGTTACCGAGCATATGGGCGAACGGCATGAGCTGGAAGCTATGTACCGCGCCGTGCTCAACCAGTTCGAGCAATATGTGAAGCTGAATAAAAAGATTCAGCCGGAGACGCTGGCCAACGTCGGCAAGATCAGCAATCCCGGCCTGCTCGCCGACACGGTGGCGGCGCATCTCTCCATCGACATCAACCAGAAGCAGAAAATCCTGGAGATGCTCTCGATTCCGGAGCGGCTGGAATACCTGTTCTCGCTGATGGAAAATGAAATCAGCGTGCTCAACACCGAGCGCCGCATCCGCTCGCGCGTCAAGCGCCAGATGGAGAAGACGCAGCGCGAGTATTACCTGAACGAGCAGATGAAGGCCATCCAGAAGGAACTCGGCGAAACCGAGGATGGGCGGGATGAACTCAGCGAGCTGGAAGAAAAAATTAAGAAAACCAAGCTCAGCAAGGAAGTGATGGAAAAGGCGCTGGGCGAATTGCGCAAGCTGCGCACCATGAGCGCCATGTCGGCGGAAGCGTCCGTCATCCGCAATTACCTGGACTGGATCGTCTCCATCCCGTGGAAGAAGCCGACCAAGATTTCCAAGGACATTAAGCTGGCCGAGAAGGTGCTGGATGAGGATCATTACGGGCTGGACAAGGTGAAGGACCGTATCCTTGAATACCTGGCCGTGCAGGCGCGCAGCAAGGGGCTTAAAAGCCAGATCATCTGTATAGTCGGTCCTCCGGGTGTGGGTAAAACCTCGCTCGCCAAATCCATCGCGCGGGCGACGGGGCGGAATTTTGTGCGCATTTCACTCGGCGGCGTGCGTGATGAAGCCGAGATTCGCGGCCACCGGCGCACCTATATCGGCTCGATGCCGGGCAAGCTGATTCAGGGGATGAAGAAGGCGAAATCCTCCAATCCGCTGATCCTGCTTGATGAGATCGATAAAATGGGCTCGGACTTCCGTGGCGACCCCGCGGCGGCGCTGCTCGAAGTGCTGGACCCGGAACAGAACCATACGTTCAACGACCATTATCTCGAAGTGGATTATGACCTCTCGGACGTGATGTTCGTGGCTACCTCCAATTCCTTCAACATGCCGCGCCCGCTGCTGGACCGTCTGGAGATTATTCGCATCCCGGGCTATACGGAAGATGAGAAAGTCGGCATCGCCCGCCGCCATCTGATCCCCAAGCAGGTGAAGACGCACGGACTGAAAAAAGATGAGTGGGCGATTACCGATGACGGCTTGCGCGAGATCATCCGCTATTACACTCGCGAAGCCGGCGTGCGTAATCTGGAGCGCGAAATCGCCACCCTTACCCGCAAGGCGGTGAAGGATATAGTGATGAAATCGCTAAAGCATGGCATTCGCGTAACGCCGCGCAATATCGGCAAGTTCCTTGGCGTGCGCAAATACTCGTACGGCGAAGCCGAGAAAGAGGACATGCTCGGCACCTGCACCGGCCTTGCCTATACCGAATTCGGCGGCGATTTGCTGGTGATCGAAGCGGTGAGCATGCCGGGCAAAGGCAAGATCACCATCACCGGCAAGCTGGGCGACGTGATGCAGGAATCGGTGCAGGCGGCGGTGAGCTATGTGCGATCGCGCAGCCTGTCGTTTGGCATCGTGCCGCCGGTGTTCCAGCATAAAGATATCCACGTGCACGTGCCCGAAGGTGCTACGCCGAAGGATGGCCCGTCCGCCGGTATCGCCATCACCACTGCCATCGTCTCCATGCTCACCGGCATTCCGGTGAAGCGCACCGTCGCCATGACCGGAGAAGTGACGTTGCGCGGACGTGTGCTGCCCATCGGCGGCCTGAAGGAAAAGCTGCTGGCGGCGCTACGTGGTGGCATTACCACCGTGATTATTCCGCAGGAGAACGTGAAGGACCTCGAGGATATCCCGGATAATGTGAAGCGTGACCTGACCATCATTCCCGCTACCACGGTGGATGACGTGCTAAAGGTGGCGCTTACCCATCTGCCGGAAGCAGTGGAATGGACAGACCCGAAAGCATCTGAATTAACGGGAAATATTATCAAGCCGGACGGAGAAAGCGGGCTGGTGACGCATTAAGGCGGCACCGCCCCCGCCGGACCCGGGCGGGCAACGGACTAGTATTTGTGATTTCCTGCATTATTTAGTATAATAAGGCCATAAATATTAGGAAGGTTATGGATCTACGCCTTGTACTGATCATTTTCGTGCTGTTTATTATCTTCGTGGCATCCGGAGATAATCCGTTTGACAGAACGGATGAAAACGGCGTGCCGCGCAGCGCCTTTAAAGAGCGCATCAAAGAACGCCTGGAAAGCGATCGCTCAGTCGGGGGCGGCATTATGGGTGGAAACATGATGGAATCATCCGGAGTAGCGCCCATGATGCCGGCGCGCAACGCTGCTCTTCCTATGAACCGTATAGCTCCCAATACGCCTGCGGCGCAACCGGCACCCCCGGCGGCCGCGCCTCAAGAGCAGCCGGCGCCATTCCGTAACCTGCCTACCCCCCAATCTTCGTTGCAGAAACGCAGCGGCAATATGGGCTTTGCCTTAAATGACGGCACTCCCTTGCGTTATGCCGGGGCGGAGGTCTATACGCTGGATGCTGCAGGCAACCGCATACCACTCATAGACGGAACCTATAGCCTGAATGACGGCAGTGTCATGTATGTAAGGGACGGAAAACAGCAGGTCCCCTCAAATTTCTTCCGCAGGGATAATCACAGCAGTTGAGAATTGCTGCAAGCGTACCGATTTTATTATCTTTCCCGCAACCTGCGAAATCCGTTGCCAAAGCCGTTTTCTCAGGCCACACTCTGCTTTTGCCCCGTAACCGTCTGATCGGTCAATGCAACAGATGACAGAAGAATCATTATTATACAAGGTCGCGTCTCCTGCCGATTTCCGCCATTTTACCCTGGAACAGCTACAGCAACTGACGCACGAACTGCGGCAGGAAACCATTAACACTGTAGCAAAAACCGGAGGGCATCTGGGTGCCGGACTGGGAGTAGTGGAACTATCGGTAGCACTGCATCATGTATTTAATACCCCCCAAGACAAGCTTATCTGGGACGTAGGGCACCAATCCTATCCGCACAAAATCCTCACCGGGCGGCGCAACCAGATGCTTTCCCTGCGCCAGGGCAACGGCCTCTCCGGCTTTTGCAGGCGCGAGGAAAGCGAATATGATTCGTTCGGCGCTGGCCACAGCTCCACTTCCATCTCTGCTGCACTTGGCATGGCGGTGGCAAGGGACTTGAAGAAAGAGGATTTCAACGTCATTGCCGTGATCGGTGATGGTGCAATGAGCGCGGGGCTGGCGTTCGAGGCACTCAATAATGCCGGGCACTTACGCAACCGGATGATCGTGATCCTGAACGACAATGATATGTCCATCGCGCCGCCGGTGGGGGCAATGAGCTCGTATCTCGCGCGTCTCATTTCCTCGCGGCCCTATCATAAGCTGCGCGATTTCGGCAAGCAGATGCTGAGCCGCTTTCCGGAAGTGGCCAAGTTCGCCCGCCGCGCCGAGCACATGGCGCGCGATATTGCCGTGGGCGGCACGCTGTTCGACCAGTTGGGATTCTACTATGTCGGCCCCATCGACGGGCATAACCTCAATCATTTGCTGCCAGTGCTGAAAAACATCCGCGACGATAAAGAAAGCGGGCCGGTGCTGGTGCATGTGGTAACAGAAAAAGGCCGCGGCTTTGAATCGCCCGAAGCCTCCAGCGAGAAATACCATGCCGTAAGCAGCTTCGACGCCGCCACGCATATCCAGAAAAAATCTGCGCCGTCAGCCCCGAGCTATACCAAGGTCTTTTCCGAATCCCTGATCCGCGAAGCGCAGAAGGATGAGAAGATCGTCGCCATCACCGCCGCCATGCCTTCCGGCACCGGACTCGACGCTTTCCAGAAAAAATTCCCCGACCGCTGCTTCGATGTTGGCATCGCCGAGCAGCACGCCGTCACCTTCGCCGCCGGGATGGCAGCCGAAGGCATGAAGCCGTTTGTTGCCATCTACTCCACCTTCCTCCAGCGCGCCTACGACCAGATCGTGCATGACGTCAGTATCCAGAACCTGCCGGTGCGCTTTGCCATCGACCGGGCAGGGCTGGTGGGAGCCGATGGCGCTACCCATGCGGGCGCGTTCGATATCGCTTACTTAAGCACCCTTCCCAACATGGTGCTGATGGCCGCCGCCGATGAATCTGAGCTGGTGCATATGGTAGCCACCGCCCGTGCCTACGATTCCGGCCCCATCGCCTTCCGCTATCCGCGCGGCGAAGGCACCGGCGCAAGCCTGCCGCTGGAAGGCGCGCCGCTTGCCATCGGTAAAGGCAGGATCATCAAAGAAGGACAGGATGTGGCGCTGCTTTCGCTCGGCACGCGCCTTCAAGAAGCGCTGAAAGCCGCCGAGATGCTGGAAGCGGAAGGCATTTCCGTTACCGTGGCGGATGCGCGCTTCGCCAAGCCGCTGGATGAAGAATTAATCGCCGCCCTCATCCGCTCGCATGCGCTGGTGCTGACGCTGGAAGAAGGTTCCTCCGGCGGCTTCGGGGCCAGCGTGCTAAGTTTTGCCGCGCGGCAGGGATTATTGCAGCATCATGCGCAGATTATCCCGCTTACCTTGCCGGATTATTTCATTGAGCACCACACCATGCAGGCGCAGTATGACATGGCCGGGCTGAATGCTGCGCAGATAGCGCAAGCCGCGCTGGCACGCCTGCCTGCCAAATCCAAGCGCAGCAGCGCGGCGCTGCATGCCTGAGCGCATTCGCGTATCAGGCAATTGCCTTACCTATGCAGGAAAAGAATATCGCTGCGCCACCGGCAAGGGCGGCATCATATCCGCCGATCTAAAACGCGAGGGCGACGGCGGCACCCCCATCGGCATCTACCCGCTGCGCGAATGCTGGTACCGCGCCGATCGCCTGAGCGCACCCGCCACCTTGCTGCCACGGCGCATCATCACGCCCGGGGATAAATGGTGCGATGATCAGGTGCATCCCTGGTATAATCGGCATTTTATATTCCCTTCCTCCTTCACGGGGGAGGGTCAGGGAGGGGGTGAACCGCCCAAGCTTCTGCCCTTGGCGAGGCAACTCCGCCAGAACATGACACAGGCGGAAAAAATCCTCTGGTATCATCTGCGTGCGCACCGTTTTGAAAAATACGGCTTCCGGCGTCAGCGCCCAATGAGAGCAGGCTATATTGCCGATTTCGTCTGCCCGAAAAAAAAACTGATAGTCGAGGTGGACGGCGGACAGCATGCGGACAGTAAAGAGGATGCCCTCACGGATGATTATTTTATCCGCCAGGGATACCGCGTGCTGCGGTTTTGGAATGATGAAGTAGATACGCAATTAGAAAGCGTGCTGGAACGTATTTTATCTACACTGGATACCATGCCTGTTCTCACCCCCTCCCTAACCCTCCCCCCTGCAGGGGGAGGGGATGTTGCGGTGCCTGCGTCGTATGAGGAGTTGTGGCGCGAGGGTCATGTGTATGATGTCGTTATACCGCTTGGCTATAATGACTCCCCCGTCATCCCCGGCAAGGGAAGCGCCATTTTCCTGCATGTGGCGAAGCCGGATTATGCGCCCACCGAAGGCTGCGTGGCGCTCGCGCTTTCCGACCTGCTGGAACTGCTTTCCGCGCTCGACGCTTCAGCGATGCTGGAAGTAAAAAACTGATCACAATTTCAGTTGCCGCGCATTTAAAAAACTGTAGGCTGCACTATATTATCAGCACTGGTTTTCAACAGAGGATTATCGTCAGTATGGATAAGAATAAAGCGCTAGAAACCGCCCTTTCGCAGATTGAAAAAAGCTTCGGCAAAGGCTCCATCATGAAGCTCGGCAAGCAGGAAGCCGAGAAGGTGGACGCCATCTCCACCGGGTCGCTGGGCCTCGACATGGCGCTCGGAGTCGGCGGCGTGCCGAAGGGGCGCATCATCGAAATTTATGGCCCTGAAAGCTCGGGCAAAACCACGCTTACGCTGCATATTGTGGCCGAGGCGCAGAAGAAAGGCGGCACCTGCGCGTTCATCGACGCCGAGCATGCGCTCGATCCGGTTTATGCGCGCAAGCTTGGCGTCAACATCGACGAATTGCTGATCTCGCAGCCGGATACCGGCGAACAGGCATTGGAAATTGCCGACACGCTGGTGCGCTCCGGCGCCATTGACGTGATTGTGGTGGACAGCGTGGCCGCGCTGGTGCCGCGCGCCGAGCTGGAAGGCGAAATGGGCGATTCGCACATGGGCCTGCAGGCGCGCCTGATGAGCCAGGCGCTGCGCAAGCTCACCGGCTCCATCTCGCGCACCAACTGCACGGTGATCTTCATCAACCAGATCCGCCAGAAAATCGGCGTAATGTTCGGTAACCCCGAAACCACCACCGGCGGCAACGCACTCAAGTTCTACGCTTCGGTGCGCCTCGACATCCGCCGCATCGGCTCGATCAAGGACAAGGAAGAAATCGTTGGCAACCAGACGCGCGTGAAAGTGGTGAAGAACAAGGTGGCCCCGCCCTTCCGCATCGTCGATTTCGAGATCATGTACGGCGAGGGCATCTCCAAGCTCGGCGAGCTGATCGAGCTCGGCATCAAGGCGGGCTTCGTGGAGAAATCCGGCTCGTGGTTCTCCTACAATGATCAGCGTATCGGCCAGGGCAAGGAAAACGCCAAGCAGTATTTGCGCGAGCATCCCGAGATTGCCAGCGAGCTGGAAAAGCGCATCCGCGACAATGCCGCAGGCATGAGCGAAGCCATGAAAGCCGAACCGGCAGAGTTTGCAGAGGAAGTGGCATAGTTTTTCCTCCTCCGTGCGGGCGGAGGGCTAAAGTAAGGTGCTGCAATGATCGATTTAACTCACACCATGGAGACGATAATGTTTAGACCGCTTGTATTAACCGCTTCCGTTTTACTGCTCGCCACTCCCGCCTTCGCTGCCGGCAAGACCTATCAGGTCACCGGCCCGGTTACCGCGCTGGATGACAGCAAGATCACCGTGCAGAAAGGCAAGGAAAACTGGGAAATCGCGCGCGGCAGCGCGGCAGTGCCGGAAGGCGTGAAAGTAGGTAGCAAGGTGACGGTGCAATACACCATGACTGCTGATAGCATCACCGCCAAGGACGCGCCGAAAGGGAAAAAATAACCCGGATGGATTCCCCTGCCCTCATCCTGTTGCCCGGTCTTGACGGCAGGGGACCTTTTTTTGAAACGCTGATTGCCGCCTTGCCGACAGACTTGCGCACGCAGACTTTTTCCTATCCCGATACGCCCATGGGGTATGAGGAACTGGCGGCGTATGTTACTGAACGCATGGATACCAACGCACCGTTCGTGCTGCTTGGCGAATCGTTCGGCGGGCCGCTCGCCACACGGCTGGCCGCTTCCGGGCTGCCAGGGCTGAGAGGGCTTATTCTTGCCGCCACATTCAGCATTCCGCCGCTGCCGGCATGGGTGATCAGGAAGCTCGCCGCCGGTTATCCGTGGCTGATCCGCAGCCCTTACGCACCCAGCATCATCAATTACTTTCTCTATAACGGCCGTCATATCCTCGGTGCGCAGGAACTGACCGACATCTTCCGCGCCCAGTCGGATGCGGCGGTGCTGAAGCGCATCGACGAAGTGGCGAACGCGCATACCACTGACGCCCTGCTCTCCCTGCCCTGCCCGGTGCTGGCGCTGAGCGCCAAGCAGGACCGGATCGTGCTGCGCAATTACCCGAAAGACACGTTCGATACCGCCAAACAGCGGGAAATGCTTATTTTTCCCGCCTCGCATGCGCTGTTGCACGATCAAACCGTTGCCTGCGCAAAGCGCATTTCGGACTTTATTCAAAGCGTTAAATAGCGTATGGCATAAGCCGAACAGATGACGGGATGACTGATGCTATATGCAACAAGTCATCCATTCATCCGGTCACTCATTAAAGGCGACGCATATGCAATTCATGGTTCTGGCATACGATGGCACCGATGACGGCGCAACTGCGCGGCGCATGGCTGCGCGCGAGGCGCATCTCGCCACCATCGCCGATTATAAGCAGCGCGGCCACATGATCCTCGGCGCGGCGCTGCAAAATGCCGAAGGTCAGATGAACGGCTCCGTGCTGGTGGTGGATTTCCCCACGCGCGAGGCGCTGGACCAGTGGCTTGAATCCGACCCATACGTCACCGGCGGCGTCTGGCAAACCATCAGCGTCACGCCGTGCGCAGTGGCGCCTTCGTTTAAACATCTGTTACCATCAGCCTGAAACTCATGAAAACCACCAACGACATCCGTACCGCTTTCCTCGAATTCTTCCGCCGCAACGGCCATGAGGTGCTGCCCTCCTCGCCGCTGGTGCCGCATAACGATCCCACATTGATGTTCGCCAATGCGGGCATGAACCAGTTTAAAAATATTTTCACCGGCGCGGAAAAACCGGCCCATCCGAGAGCCGCCACCAGTCAGAAAGTGGTGCGCGCCGGCGGCAAGCATAATGACCTGGATAACGTGGGCTATACCGCACGCCACCATACTTTCTTCGAGATGCTCGGCAATTTTTCCTTCGGCGATTATTTCAAGGAACGCGCCATTGAGCTGGCGTGGGAGTTTCTTACCAAGGATATGGGTATCGACCCCGCGCGCCTGAGCTTCACCGTTTATCACACCGACGATGAAGCCTATGCCATCTGGAAACGCGTCACCGGCTGCGATGATGCGCGCATCCTGCGCGTGCCGACCAAGGATAATTTCTGGTCCATGGGCGATACCGGCCCCTGCGGCCCCTGCTCGGAAATTTTCTATGATCACAAAACCGGCGAGGGCGAATGGGCGTTGAACGCGGATGGCTCCGACCGGTTCGGCGAGCGCTTCGTGGAAATCTGGAACCTGGTGTTCATGCAATTCGAGCAGAAGGAAGGCGGCGAACAAGTGCCGCTGCCGAAGCCCTCGATCGATACCGGCATGGGGCTGGAGCGCATCGCGGCGGTGATGCAGGGCGTGCATGACAATTACGCGATTGATTTGTTTCAGGCGTTGATTACGGAAATCATCCGTGTCTCCGAGAGCATCGGCGCAAGCAAGGGCCGCGCAAACACTGATCCGGCGTTTAAGGTGATCGCCGATCATTTGCGCTCCTCCTGCTTCCTGATTGCCGATGGCGTGCTGCCTTCCAACGAAGGACGCGGCTATGTGCTTCGCCGCATCATGCGCCGCGCCATGCGTTATGCGCATCAGCTCGGCTGCCACGAGCCGCTAATGTACCGGCTGGTGCCGAAGCTGGTGGAGCTGATGGGCAGCGCCTATCCCGAACTTAAACGCGCCGAGCCGGTGATTGCGGAGAATTTACGCGCCGAGGAAGAGCGCTTCCAGCAAACGCTGGGCCGAGGCCTCAAGCTGCTGGAAGAAGAAAGCGCGAGCCTGAAGAAAGGCGGGCAGCTGAACGGCGAAGCGGCATTCAAGCTGTATGACACCTACGGCTTCCCGCTGGACCTGACCGAGGATATTCTGCGCGCTCGCGGCATTACCGTGGATAATGACGGGTTCGAAGCCGCCATGGCGCGTCAGAAAGCCATGTCGTCCGCCGCCTGGAGCGGCTCGGGCGGAGAGGCCACGAACACGCTGTGGTTCGCCTTGCGCGAACAGTTCGGTGCAACGCAGTTTCTCGGCTATGAACAGGATGAGGCGGAAGCGCAGGTGCTTGCCATCGTCAAAAACGGCGCGCAGGCGGAGCATGCCGAAAGCGGCGAGGAAGTATCGATCATCCTGAACCGCACGCCGTTTTATGGCGAATCCGGCGGCCAGGTCGGTGATAGCGGATTTTTATTCCCCTCCCCCCAACCCTCTCCCGCAAGCGGGAAAGGGAGTATTTCGCCGCCGGGCGAAGCCATAATTGCCGAAGTGCGCGACACCATTAAACCGCTGGAGGATTTCACCGTCCACCACGCGCTATTGCGCGCGCCATTGAAAAAGGGCGCCAAGCTTGCGGCAAAAATTGATACGCAGCGCCGCGCCCGCACCCGCGCCAATCACTCCGCCACGCACCTACTGCACAAAGCATTGCGCGATGTGCTGGGGCCGCATGTTACGCAGAAGGGCTCGCTGGTGGCACCCGATAAATTGCGCTTCGATTTCAGCCACGGCAAGGCGATGAGCGCGGAGGAAATCGCCAATGTGGAAGCGCGCGTCAACCGCGTCATCTGGCGCAATACGCCCGTCTGCACCGAAGTAATGCATCCGGACGACGCCATTAACAAAGGCGCGATGGCGCTATTCGGCGAGAAGTACGGCGAAAAAGTGCGCGTGCTTTCGATGGGCAGCGAAGAAGATGCGGCGCCCTACTCCGTTGAACTCTGCGGCGGCACGCATGTGCACGCCACCGGCGATATCGGCGTATTTAAAATCCTCTCGGAAAGCGCTGTTGCAGCGGGCGTGCGGCGCATTGAAGCCGTCACGCGCGACGACGCGTTTAACTACCTCACCGCGCAGGAAAGCATGGTGAAACTGCTAGCGGATAATTTCAAAGTGGCGAGCGCAGAGTTGCCGGAGCGCATCGGCAAGCTCACCAATGATAACAAGCGGCTGGAAAAGGAGCTGGCGGAGGCGAAGAAGAAACTCGCGCTCGGCGGCAGCGGCGGCGCAGCGGTGCAGAAAGAAATGGTCGGCGATGTGGCGTTCATCGGCAAGGCATTCGAGGAACTGAACTCGAAAGAGCTGCGCAGCGTGGCCGAAACTTTCCTCAAAGACCACGGCCCCGGCGTGGCGGCGGTGGCTACCAGCTTTGAAGGCAAAGCCTCGATTGTGGTAGCCGTAAGCAAGGAGATCACCACCCGCATCAGCGCCGTGCCGCTGGTGCAGGCCGCCGTGGAAACCCTCGGCGGCAAAGGCGGCGGCGGCAGGCCCGAAATAGCCCAGGGCGGCGGGCCGGAGGCAGATAAGCTGGAAGAATGCTTGATAAAAATTAAGAAAATGCTATAATTCTATTTTTACTCGAAAGTAGCACTTCCTATGAGCATTACAGAATCCAATAAACAACTAGCTGCCGATATTGAAGACTTTGCACATAAGGCAGCAAAGCCCGGCAACCCGGATACCATTACTTTTAAGGCGGAAATGAAGGAATTATGCACTGAGCTAAGAGAGGGTGGTAACCTGGCTTTGTATAATGAACTTTCTGATCTCTTAGGTGCCGTCAATGCAATCAGGCGTACAGGCAAATGTGATGATAAAATTGCTAAGAAAGCCTTAGGTAACCACGCCCTAATTATGGAAAAAGTAATTGACCATATTTCATCTACCCATACTGATCTATTTAGTGAAGCTCCAGAATATCGGAAAGCAATTGATGCCGCTTCGCGTCCTGATGTACTTAAAAAAACGCGACGGAATCTCACCGCTCCCGATATACCAGATGCCCTGCGTTTAGTAGATGCAGAAGGAGCGCAGCATGATACTGGCTCACCTTTGACTAGCAGTCAGCATACTCCAACTAGCCCAAGTATGGCTGCATCGGACTTACAGCAATATGATGAAAATCGTCGCGCAGATGCAAATGTTTTATCAGAACAATATAAAAATGAACTTGCTCCAAGCTTTGATAAACTATGCCGCAATCTTGGAATCCATTCAACCAGATCTGGCCCTAATAAGAGCACTTAATTTATTATGCGATGAATTTAAA
>CAYPEF010000060.1:0-13945 GCA_964409675.1 uncultured Rickettsiales bacterium
CCGGAAGCGGCTCCGCCCCGTCCAGCCGCACCAGCCCGAGCGCCGTCTGCAGCAGCGGCTCGCCGCTTAACTCTTGCGCAATCACCGTAGCCGGAAGTGCGATGCTGGCACCCGCTGGCGATTGCAGGAAGCCGGCAAGCGCATTCAGCGACGGCGCTTGCGCAAAGCTTGAAATGGGCGCAGCAGGAGAGGCGGCAGTGAGAGGGGAAGGGGGAGCAGAAGCAATATTCTGCGCTGCGTTTTGCACGGGTGCCGCCGCTGATTCTTCCGTAGCCACCGTAACGACCGGCGCGGAAGCGGCAGGCGCATTTGTACCCGGCGCAGAGAGAACGGAAGTGGCATGCGGCGATACTGTCTGCGCCGCCGCTGCGCCCGGTTGCGCTGGCGCAGCAGGCAGGGAGGCCGCCGCGGGTGTGCTGGCAGATGCGGCATATGCAGGAAGCACCGGCGCGGTCAGCACCGTTTTCCCATACGCCGCATATCCGCTGGCGCTGGAGGGTGCCGGTTGCGATGCCGAAGCTGCGGGTTGCGACAGCGCTTCCGGAAACTGCGACTCCACCAGCGTCAGCAGCAGCTGCGTGCCCGCCTGCAGGTTTGCGCCGCTTTGCGCCAGCACCGGTGCGGGCGTGAGCACGGTGGCGTTCAGCACGGGCCGTGCCGCATTCGCAGTGGATGGAAGAATGACGGAAGCGCTGCGCTGTGCCGTATCCGCCTTTGCCGTGTCGCCTGCACTTTGCGACAGGGGCGAGCGGGTGATGATATCCGTCACCTCCTCATCCAGCGGCACGGCGAACGCCGGAAGCTCCGCCGGCGAATGCCCGTCCACGGAAACCAGGCTTGCATGGAAATTCCGACCGCCGTCGATTCTCACCGTCACGTCGCTGCCGATCTTCAGGAATACGTCGCTCTCCACCACAAAATCCCCCTGGTCGGTGCGCAGCACCGGGTTGCCCTTCGCATCCCGGTTCAGCACGAACCCTTTCAGGATCGTCCCCGCCGGCAGCACGGCGATGGAAGGCGGAACCGTGGTCGCGCTTTCCGCCGCATTCCCCGCCGCCACCGGCGCAACTGAGGAGGAGAGGGGAACCGGCGTGAGGCGGATTTCGAGCATGGGCTTATACCATGAGCAGTGTCACCCCGCCGTATGGCGGGGTCTGGAGGAACTTGCAGTGCATGTTCCTGCGTTGCTTTGCAACGCACCCGGATCCCGCAACAAGTGCGGGATGACAGTAAAAATAGGGGAAACTCCCACGCATCCTACTTCTGCAACAGCTTGATCGAAATCGCCGCCGCATCTGTCGCCGCCGTGGCGTGCGGCGCGCGCAGGATCAGCGAGGACTGGGCGCGGATGGATTCCTTTACCTTGTTGTCCTTGCGAATCACGCCGAGCAGCGGCGGCGAGAGCTGCAAGAACGTCATGCACGCCTTATTAAGCGCCGCCCAGGTATGCTCGCCTTCCTTCTGCGTCGCCGCCTGATTAACCACGATATTGATCTCCGGCGGGCTGGGGTCGGACTGGCAGAGCTTGATGAAGGCATAGGCGTCCGTCATCGAGGTCGGCTCATCCGTCACCACCACCAGGCAGCGCGAGGCGATGGAGGAGAGAAACCGCACATGCGTCTCCACGCCCGCCCCGAGGTCGATCAAAATCAGATCATAATCCTTCTGCAACTCGCGCAACTGCAAGGCCACATCCGCGAGCTTATCAATGGGAATGGAGGCCAGGCTTGCCGATCCGGAGCGCCCGGCAATCAAATCGAACCGGCCTTCCTCATACGGAATAATAATATCTCGCAAGCTCGCATTACCATGCATCACGCTGCCCAGATCCTTGCTCGCATTCATCCCCAACTGCACATCCACGTTGGCGAGCCCAATATCGCCGTCGAATAGCAGCACGCGCCGCCCCGAGCGCGCCACGAGGTGTGCGAGTGTAATGGAAAGCCAGGTTTTCCCCACGCCCCCCTTGCCGGAGGCGATGGCGACGATATTCGGGGCTTTCGGTTCGGTCATGGCCGGAAATCTCCTTGGGAGTGATTAGTCTTGTATTGCAGCAATAATTGCGCCAGCGTCTGCGCGTCGAGCGGGTGAATGTCGCCCACCACGCGCGCGGAATCGGTGCCGTGGCTGAGCGCCAGCCCGCCTGCGTCGGCGGCCGTGAGCACGCTGCCTAGGCGTCGCGCCGTATCGAGCCTTGTAATCATCAGGCGCTTGATGGCGGGCATGGCGAAGCTCCGTACGATATCCGCTGCCTCCTCGCTGTCAAGCCCGGCAGGCAGCGTCAGCACTGGTTCAATATCGGGGAAGGTGAGCATGAGCTTTAATTCCAGCATTTCCTGCGGCTCATACGGGTTGCAGCCGGGTGTGTCGATCAGCACCGCGTGGCTGGCGGGAAGCTTGCGCGTGAGCGCCGCCAGCTCTGATGTATTGGCAGCAATCTGCAGCGACAATCCCAGAATATCGGTAAACGCCGCCAGCTGCTCCACCCCGCCCGCGCGCTTGGTGTCGCATGTCACTACGCTGAGCTGCCGCCCTTCCATCGCGGCCTGCGTGGCAAGGCGCGCCACCGTCACCGTCTTGCCCACGCCGGGCGGTCCCACCAGCATCAGCTTCACCCCGCCCGCAAGCGGCGGCAGCGGCATGAAGGCGAATGCGGCCTCCAATATGCGCGCCAGCACCTTGCCTTCAATGGTTGCCTTGGAAGAAGCGCTTGCGAGCTTCTGCAACGCCAGCATCGAATCCAGCTCCATGCCCGACGCGATACCGGTAAGCTTGCGGATAAGGCTGGCAGGCGCATTATGAAACCGCAGCATCCCCTCCAGTTCCTGCAACCACTCCGACGCCTGCGCGCGCTTTTGCGCAAACCCGATGGATTCCCGGTATTCCTGCAACAACGGCCTAGGCTGCGCCCCTTCCTGCTCACACGCTGCCGTCACCCGCACCTGATGATTGGCGCGGTCGGTATGGGTGGAAAGTATCACCGCTTCATCCCCCATCGCTTCCCGCACCATCTTCATGGCGGTCGGCATATCGGGCGCGGTGAAGGTGCGGAGTTTCATAAGAGCGCAGCAAATGATAAATAATAAGCGGCCAGCATAAAGAAATTATTTTTCATTATTAAATGACTTTCCTGTTGCTTGCTACTTATCAATTATCGTTTTTCGCTATACCTGTCCCAGCGTCTTGATCTTCGCCCGCACGTGAATCTCGTTCTGCGACATCACCACCGTGGCTGGGCGGAAGCGCTCGATGAGGATGCGCACGTAAGGCCGGATAGCCGGGCTGGTCAGCAGCACCGGCGATTCGCCCTGCATGGCGAGCTGGTCATATTTCCCGCGCACCGAGGTGATGAATTCCTGGATGCGGCTCGGGGCCATGGTGAGCATTTTATCATCGCCCTGCACCAGCAGCGATTCGGCAAAGGTTTGCTCCCAGCCTGGCGATAGGGCGAGAATGGGGATATACCCTGCCTCGTTGGTAACGGAATGGCTGATCTGCCGCGCGAGCCTGCCACGCACATGCTCGGTGATGGTATTGACATTTTGCGTGGCGCGCGTGATCTCGGCGATGGCTTCCATGATGGTGGAAAGGTCGCGGATGGAGACGCCCTCTTTCAGCAAATTCTGCAGCACCCGCTGCACGCCGCTCACCGTGATCTGCGACGGCACCGTCTCCGCAATCAGCTTCTGCTGCGTCTTGCCGAGGTCGTCGAGCAGCTTCTGCGTCTCGGCGTAGGAGAGTAGCTCGGCCATGTTGTCTTTAATCAGCTCGGTCAGGTGCGTCGTCACCACCGTCGGCGGATCGACCACGGTATAATTGCGGAACAGCGCCTCCTCGCGGTAGCTCTCCGAAATCCACATGGCGGGCAGGCCAAAGGTCGGCTCCACCGTTTCCTCGCCGGGAAGCGTGATCTTGCCTCCGCTCGGGTTCATCACCAGCAGCATGTCCGGCTTGATGTCGCCGCGCGCCGATTCGATTTCCTTCACCTTGATCGAATAGGTATTGGGCGGCAGCTGCATATTGTCCTGAATGCGAATCGCCGGAATCACGAAGCCGAGCTCACGCGCCATTTGCTTGCGCAGTGCCTTGATCTGCTCGGTCAGGCGGTGGCCTTTATTATAGTTGATCAGAGGCAGTAGCCCGTAGCCGAGCTCCAAGCGCAGCGCGTCGATCTGCAGGAAGTCGGCGGTGGCTTCTTCCGGGGCCACCTGCTGGTCGGGGCCGGGGCCCTCTAAGGCTTTCATCGTGGCTCCGCCCGGGCCTGCCACGGTTGCGCCGCCCGCTGCTTCCGGTTGCAGCGCGTTGGGATTTTTAAAGATATACCACGCCGCATACCCTACCGAGCCGGAAATCATCCAGAACGGAATCAGCGGAATCCCCGGCAGCAGCGACATGGCGAACAGGAATCCTGAGGTGATGGCCAGCGCCGTCGGGAACCTGCCCAGCTGCCCCAGCACCGCCTTTTCCGCCGACCCCGCCACGCCGGATTTGGTGACGAGGATACCGGCGGCGGTGGAGACGATCAGCGCCGGAATCTGCGACACCAGACCGTCGCCGATGGTAAGCACCGTATAGGTGTGCATCGCCTGCGTGAACGTCAGGTCATTCTGCACCACGCCGATGATGATGCCGGCGATAAAATTGATGAACGTAATCAGAATCCCCGCCACCGCGTCGCCGCGCACGAATTTGGAAGCGCCGTCCATCGCGCCGAAGAAATTGCTCTCGTCTTCCAGCTCCTTGCGCCGCAGCTTGGCCATGTCCTCGGTAATCAATCCCGCCGATAAATCGGCGTCAATCGGCGATGCGTCCCGAGCCCTTGGTAATCACCACAAAATTGATGATGGTCAGGATGCCGAAGATAATTGCCCCGATCACCACCGAGCCTTCCATCACGAACCCGCCGAAGGCCTCGATTACATGCCCGGCGGCGGAAGTCCCCTCATGCCCGTGGCTTAAAATCAGGCGCGTGGTGGCGATGTTGAGCGACAGCCTAAGCATCGTCGCAATCAGTAATATCGTCGGGAAGGAGCTTAAATGCAGCGGCTTTTCCACGAACAGCGACGTCATTAAAATCAGCACCGAGATAGTAATCGAGATGCCCAGGAAAAAATCCAGCAGCATCGGCGGCAGCGGCAGGATCAGCACCACGATGATGCTGATGATGCCGCACGCGAACATGATGTCGCGCCGCTTCATCGCCAGCCGCGCCTGCGACCCGAACCCCGCGCCCATCCCCGGCGCGGCAGGAAGTGCGGCGGGCGCCTCAGCCATACGCTACCTTCCCCTCGCTATCTTCCCACACTCCCTCATTGTCACCCCGCCGCATGGCGGGGTCCGGCCTTCCGGTCAGTTCATCATATAAATCGCGCCATTCCGGATTCATTTTTTCAATCACCGCCAGCTTATATTCCCGCTTCCATTTCTTGATCAGCTTCTCGCGGCTAATGGCGGTGGTCACATCCGTATGCTGCTCATAATATACCAGCATCTTAATACCGTATTGCTTGGTAAACCTATCCGCCAGCCCGTGCTTATGCTCATACACCCGCCGAATCAGGTCATTCGTCACCCCGGTATAAAACGTCGAGTTCCGCGCCTTCGCCATGATATACACGTAATAATGCCGCTCCATACGCTCCCCCCTGTCATCCCGCGCGTGTCGTGGGATCAGGGTGCATTGCTTCGCAAAGCAGGGAAATGCCATGCATTTTCCCCCAGACCCCGCCATACGGCGGGGTGACAAATGAAAGGTTCATTATTCGCCCCCCACTGGCGCGGGCGTTATCGCAGCGCCCTGATCGCTGTATAACTTCAGCTTGTTCCTGAGCGTACGGATGGAAATGCCCAAAATATTCGCCGCATGGGTGCGATTGCCGAGGCAGTGCTGGAGCGTATCGAGAATCAGCTCCTGCTCCACGCTATCCACCGTGCGGCCCACCAGGCCGCTGGGCGGTGAGGCGAGGACAGGGGCAGGCATCTGCGGCAGGGAAGGAGCGGAAACTGCACCGCCGCCCATGGCCACTGCCGGGGCGAGGGCGTCGGGCATGGCGGAGAGTAGGATTGCTTCTTCATCAATCTGGTCCCCTCGCGCCAGCAGCACGGCGCGGTGCAGGGTGTTTTCCAGCTCGCGCACGTTGCCCGGCCAGTGATAGGCAAGCAGCTTGTTCATCGCCCCTTCGGTAATCGGGCGCGCCGGGATGCCATTGGCGGTGGAATATTTTTCTACAAAATGCTTGGCGAGCGGCGGGATATCCTCGGTGCGGGCGCGCAGTGGCGGCAGTTGAAGGTTGATTACATTCAGGCGGAAATACAAATCTTCGCGGAAGCGCCCGGCTTTTACTTCCTCCGGCAATGCGCGGTTAG
The DNA here is from genome assembly GCA_964409675.1 of uncultured Rickettsiales bacterium. Taxonomy (GTDB): domain Bacteria; phylum Pseudomonadota; class Alphaproteobacteria; order Rickettsiales; family SXRF01; genus CAYMDD01. Next base: position 6,367 of record CAYPEF010000060.1, read on the forward strand.
AGGTGGCGATGATGCGGATATTGACCTTCACCGGCTTCGAGCCGCCGACGCGGTCCACCTCCCGCTCCTGAAGCACGCGCAACAGCTTCGCCTGAAGCTTCATGTCCATTTCACTGATTTCATCGAGGAACATGGTGCCGCCGTCGGCTTCCTCGAACTTGCCCACGCGCCGCGCTACCGCGCCGGTAAACGCACCTTTCTCATGGCCAAATAGTTCCGATTCCAGCAAATTCTCCGGAATCGCCGCGCAGTTGACGGAAATCAGCGGGCCTTGCGCGCGCTTGCTTTTCTGGTGGATGTAGCGTGCCATCACCTCCTTGCCGGTGCCGGATTCGCCGGTAATCAGAATGCTCGCATCCGAGGGCGCCACCTGATCTGCCATGCTGAGCGTTTTCTTCATCGCCGGCGAGGTCTGGATGACAGTATCGCTTTCTTCCGTAATCGCCTCCAGCACGGCGGCGATCAATTGCTCGTCCGGCGGCAGCGGGATATATTCCTTCGCCCCTGCTTTAATGGCACGTACCGCCGCTTCCTTGTCCGGCTGCACGCCACAGGCGATCACCGGCAGGTTGAACCGCTCGCGCACCAGCATAGTCACCAGCTTGTCGATATCCTGGCGCACCTCGATCATGATCACATCCGCGCCTTGCCCCGCGCGCAGCGCCACCAGCGCCGATTCCAGGTCTTCCACGTGGCTCACGCGCGCCCCCCGCGCCCGGGCGATATTGCTCGCCGTGCCGAGTTGTCCGTAGAGATCGCCGATGATGAGTAGTCGCATAAGTCGCTTCGCTCCTGGTGAAAGGTGAGGGGTGGATGGTGAATGGTGAAGAAGCCGAATACTTCACCATCCACCGTTCACCTTTCACCAACTAGTGTTTCTCCGCCTTGATAATCTCCGTCATCGTCACGCCGATGCGGTCTTCCACCACCACCACTTCGCCGCGCGCGACCAGGCGGTTGTTGACGTAAATATCAATTGGCTCGCCGACTTTGCGGTCCAGCTCGATCACCGCGCCGCGGCCTAGCTTCAGCAGCTGGTTCACCTGCATGCTGGTTTTGCCAAGCACCACCGAAATCTGCACCGGGATGTCATAGACTGTCTCCAGCGTCATGGTATCATTGTTGCCGATATCGCCGAACGGCGCGAGTTCCTGCGTGTCTGACATGGGTTAGATGCTCCTATAAAGAGGGTGTTTCAGATGGAAGGGGCAGGGCGGGCGGTTCGCGTTTCGCGCCGTCCACCATGCCCTCGATCAATGTCTCCAGTTCACTCCACAGCTGCGCCGTGCTGCGCTCGGCGTAGCCCTGTTTCCAGATGAGCCGGCAATCGCCAATCGGCACTGCGTCGTCGCCGGTAATGGTGATCTCGCCGGGGTCCTGCCGGTGGGCGAACATGCTGATCAGTTTTTCCTCCAGCGCACCTGCAATGCGGGAATTGACCAGCACATGAATCTGCGCCTCGCCGAGCATCGTCTCCAGGCAGCTGCCGATGGTCTGCTCGATGGATGCCAGCGCATTTTCCTTCAGCGCATCGCCCGCCACCTTGCGGGCAAGGGTCAGCGCCAGTGGTGGAAGCATCACTTTCGCATTTGCCACGAACAAATTGTAATGATGGATTAATTGCTCGATATGCCGCGCCATGCCGGTAAGCGAATCGCGCAGTTCCTGCGCCACTTTCGCCTGCTCGCTCTGCGCCGCCATCTGGCCCTCGCGCTCGCCTTCCAGAAACCCCTTGCGGTATCCTTCCTCTTGCGCGGCACGGATATCGGCCTCCGTCAGCGGCGGCGGCGCGCTCTGCTCGGCGGGCGCGCCGAACGAGGGCAGTGCATGCGACCGGCGTCCACCGCTTGCCACCAGCCCCAGGCTTTGCAAATCATGCAGGGTAAAGCGCTCGATGTTCATGCGCGCCCCTCCGCTCGCTTATTCCCCCCGCTTGCGGGGGGATACAGGGGGGAAAGGGAGGTGCGGCACACTGCGGCGGTAACCTTAATGAGAGAAGATTCCCCCCTGAATCCCCCCGCAGGCGGGGGGAGTAGGATAAAGCGAGGCGCGCTGAGAGTCATTTTCATATCAATACACCAGTTGGTCTTCGGCGTTGTCGGTGGCGATGACGATTTCGCCCTTGGCGGCCATGTCCTTGGCCTGCGCTACGATGGCCTGCTGCGCCTCGTCCACGTCCTTCAGGCGCACCGGCCCCTTGGATTCCATGTCTTCCTTCAGAATCTTCGACGCGCGCTCGGACATGTTGGAGAAGAACATGCCCTTGATCTTCTCCGACGAGCCTTTGAGCGCCACGGCGAGCTTTTCCTTGTCCACCACGCGCAAAAGCGCCTGGAACCCGGCGGCATCCAGCTTGGCCAAATCTTCGAAGGTGAACATCAGCGAGCGCACCTTTTCCGCCGATTCGGGATTGCGCTGCTCCAACTGGCCCATGAACTTGGTTTCCGTGGCGCGGTCGAAATTATTGAAAATTTCCGCCAGCATCTCATGGCTGTCGCGCCGCTGGGTTTTAGCAAGGTTGGTCATGAATTCGGTGCGGAGCGTCTTCTCAATGCCGTCCAGCACTTCCTTCTTCACCGCTTCCATGGTGAGCATGCGCACCATCACGTCCATGCCGATTTCCTCCGGCAGCGTCATCAGCACCCGCGCGGCATGGTCCGGCTTGATCTTGGAGAGCACCAGCGCGATGGTCTGCGGGTATTCGTTCTTCAGAAATGTCGCCAGTACTTCCTCGCTCACATTGCCGAGCTTATCCCAGGTGGTGCGGCCTGCAGGGCCGCGGATTTCTTCCATGATGGAATCCACCTTGCCCTTGCCGAGCGCCTTCACGAGCAATCGCTCCGTGGTATCGAACGTGCCGACCACCACGCCGGAAGCCGACATCTGTTCTGAGAATTCCACGAACAGGCGCTCCACCACCTCGGCGCTCACCTGCCCGAGCGAGGCCATCACGCCGGAGATTTCCTTGATCTCCTCGTCATCCATCTGGGTGAAGATTTTACTGGCTGTTTCCTCGTTCACCGACATCAGGAAGATCGCCGCTTTCTGCGCGCCGCTGAGTTTGCGGAAATCGTCTTTCATCTGTAATTGCTGTCCGCCGCCTGCTGCTGCCATGGCTTTTCTCCTCCTTCCTGCCTTACGCTTCTCTCAGCATCCACTGCCGCACGACATTGACGGATTCATCCGGATTCTTCTCCACCATGTCGTTAACCTTCTTGATCGCCGAGGAGCGCACACGCCCTTTGATATTGTTGAGGTTGACCATCGTATCGTCTTCCTCGAACTGAATTTCCGATTCACCGGTGGACGGCGGGGTGAATGCGCCCGCGCCGGCGCCGGGCAGGCGCATGGCGGGATTCGGCGCTTCAAGCGCTGCCAGCGCGTCGGCGGTCTTATCCGAAGCGGGGGTGGTGTTGCGCACCACATGCATGATCGCCGGGCGCAGCACCAGCAGGATAGCCAGGATCAGCACCACTGCGATGATCAGCGTCTGGATGATGCCTTCCGTCTGATGGCGGAATTTCTCGAAGAAGGATTCCGCCACCACTTCTTCCTTCACCTGGTTGAACTGCATATTCACCACTTCCACCGTATCGCCGCGCTTTTCATCGAAGCCGATGGCGGTTTTAACCAGCGACTGGATGCGCTTCAGTTCCTCATCCGAGCGGGGGGTGTAGGTCTGATTGCCGTCGGCGTCGGGTGCGCTGTAATTGCCGTCCACCAGCACGGCCACGGAGATTTTATTGACGGTGCCGCCTTCCTTGGCGTGCTCCTGCACGGTTTTGGAGATTTCATAATTGGTGGTTTCGTCGCTCTTTTCGCTCTGGCGCTTGTTCTGCGGCGAGTTCTGGTTGCTGGTTCCGGCTGAGTTAGGTAACTGGTTTGCTACTGTAACCGCATCTTTTCCTTCTTTTTCTTCCGAATTATCGCGGGTGGAGTTGGACTGCACCGAGCGTGCCACCTGCCCATCGGGATCGTATTTTTCCGACTTGGTGACAATGCGGTCAAAATTCATGTCCGCCGCCACTTCCGCCTTCACCCGGCCCGGGCCGACCACTTTCTCGATCAAATCCTCCAGCGTCTGCTTGATACGATTTTCGTAATTGACGCGGAATTCCTCGGCGCTTGAAGCCGCTGCCGCCGAACTGTCATCCCCATCGCCGCGCGCCAGCAGCCTGCCATTACTGTCCACCACTGTAATGCGCGAGGTGCGCAGGCCCGGCACCGCCGCCGAGGTGAAATGGGTGATGGAGGCGATTTCGCTCTTGCTCAGCTCCTGGTTGCCGCGCAGCTTTACCCATACGGAAGCGCTCGGCTCCTGCCGGTCGCGGGTGAACAGCTCGCGCTTGGGCACCACCAGATGCACGCGCGCCTGATCGACCTGCGTAAACGAGCCAATGGTGCGCGCAAGCTCGCCCTCCAGTGCGCGCATGGCATTCACATTCATCACGAAATTGGAGCTGCCGAAAGTCTCCGATTTGTCGAAAATCTCATAGCCCACAATCGAGCCGCCGGAGGGCAGTCCGGCCTGCGCCATGCCCATGCGCAGGCGCAGCACCTTGTCGTTGGGCACCAGCACTTCAGCACCGTTGGCGCGCAGCTCATACGGCACGTTCTGCTTCTCCAGTTCGGAGACGATCTTGGCGCTGTCCTGCAAGGTGAGGTTAGTGTAGAGCGGCGAAAAGGCCGGGGAGGAGACGCGCAGCCCCACCAGCGCGAACAGCCCGAGTAGGCCGATGCCGACCGCCGTCATCAGCCCGAGCTTGACCTTGCCTAGTCCTTTAAACGATTCCGCCATAGCATTCATGCGCGTCTGGTCCTCCTGTGGATCAGTGTGTAGAATAGCGTATAAAAATTAACGATGCGTAAAGAAGGGGAAAAAATTGCCGAGGTGGGAAGGAAAATAGAAGTACATACCACCTGTTGTGGCAAAACCAATTTCGCAGCACAAGAAAAATTTTACACAAACCATGCAAAATTTTCCTAGCTATTTATGGAAAACTTATATCAGCGTGACGCGGGAATGGCGTTAAGCGTGCGCGGCGGGAGCCTATATATGGTTTTCCCTATATGGTGCACAAATACGCAAAACGCTTACATCATTGCCGCTGCGTATGCCGGTCATACATCTCCGCCAGCGCATTGGCATAAACCGGCAGTAGGACCGGGAAGGGCAGTATCAGCGCTACGCTGATCATGTACAGCCCGGACAGCATCAGCAGGGCGCATACCTGATTATAGCCGGAATGCCAGACCAGCTTGCAGCTCTCGATCATGGCATCCAGCGGCGGCCGGCGCTTGTCGATGATCAGCATCGGAACCAGCGAAAAATACACCATGGCGAGCAGCCCGGGAAAAATCAGCAGCGTCAGGCCGGTGAGGATGGACAGGGCAGGGATGAATGAGCCCAGCATCAGCGGCAGCAGGGCCGGCGTCAGCGCGGATTCCAGATACTGCGCGCTCAGGCGCTGGCCGCGGTGCAGGCGCAGGCTGATGGCCATGAAAATGCTTTGCAGCAGGTAAAACAGGGCAAACGCCGCGCCTGCCTGCAAGGCGGTATTATGCACGTTGCCCGCCAGCAGAAAGCTGAGCACGAACACCACGATCAATATTCCTCCCGCCATTACGCATTGCAGCGGCTCGATGCTTACCATCCGCCAGCCGTTATCCAGCATGGAAGCAAACAGCTTGAAGGGGGAAGGGGGCGTTGTCGGCTCCTGCTGGGTGCTCTCCACCTGGTGCAGGAATGTGCTGAGCTCGGCATAGGTGCAGGCCGGCACCGGCGGCATAGCGGGGTCGCAGGTAATCAGTGTGCGCCCGTTAATCGCCCCGCTGCGCACCTTGCGCAGCATGGTAATGGTGTCGAAGGGACCGGTAAGCGTTTCCCCGTCAGAAATGTAAAAATCCTTTTCCATAAACGGCAGTATAGCGCAAACCGATTAATGAACGGTTATATCTCCCGGCGCGAACAGGCTGGTAATGCCCTGTAATGGTTAATATTGCGTAAATTAAGCTTATGCCACGTCTTTCGAGGTGGCCATGATAATCTCCGCCAGGTCGCTCAAATACACCGAGCCTTTCACTGTGCGCTGGATCAGTACGTTGCGCTTGTCCTTGGCGTCGCGCACGCGCTTGACGAATTTCATCTGCTCCAGCGCGTCGATGGCACGGCAAACGGCGGGCTTGGAAATCTGCAATTCCTCCGCCAGGCTTTTAATGCTGTGTGGCGGCGGCATCAGGTACACGGTGAGCATGATGCCGGTCTGGCGGGCGGATAAGTCGCACTGCATGTTCTTCAATGAGCGGCTCACCACTTGGTGCCAGAAGGCGAGCGCCTTCAGCGAACTGGAGCCGGAGGCGGAAGGGTGCAGGGTTTTAATGTCGGCCATAGCGTGCCTCCAGTAATGCATAAAGCGCGCGCAGCGCGTGCGCTTCGCCGCCCGCCGGGCGACCGGGACGGCTGGAGGTGTTCCACGCCATCATGTCGATATGCGCCCATGCGGTAGTGTTGCTGACGAATTCCTTTAAATACAGCGCCGCTGTGATCGCGCCTCCATGGGCGCTTTCGGGGTCGTTGCATAAGTCAGCGGTCTTGCTGTCGAGCAAATCACGGTAATTGCTCCAGAGCGGCAGGCGGTAAAGCGGGTCGGCGGTTTCCGCGCTGTAGCGCGCGATCTCCAGCGCCAGCGCATCGTCCGGTGTGAAGAACGCCGGCACTTCCGGCCCCAGCGCCACGCGCGCGGCGCCGGTGAGGGTGGCGCAGTCGATCAGCAAATCAGGCTTTTCGCTGTCGGCTTCGTAAAGCGCATCGCATAAAATCAGCCGCCCTTCGGCATCGGTATTGCCGATTTCCACTGTAATGCCCTTGCGGGTGGGGATGATGTCGGTCGGGCGCATGGCGTTGCCACTGACAGCATTTTCCACGATGGGAATCAGCACGCGCAGATTCACGTTCAGCCTGCTCGCCATCACCAGCTGCGCGAGCGCCAGCACTACCGCCGCGCCGCCCATGTCCTTCTTCATCAGCTTCATGTTGCCGCTGGATTTGATATCGAGGCCCCCGGTATCGAAACAGACGCCCTTGCCCACCAACGTCACTTTCGGCGCATTGGCTTTGCCCCAGCGTATATCTACCAGCTGTGGCGCAACGCTGCTGGCCTTGCCCACCGTATAGACCGCCGGGTAATTCGCTTCCAGCAATGCCTCGCCGGAAATCACGCTGCATTTGGCCTTGTGGAATTTGGCGATGCTCGCGCAGGCTTCCGCCAGCGCCTGCGGGTGCATATCGTTGGCGGGGGTGTTGATCAGGTCGCGCGCGAGCTCAATGGAGGCGGCCATATGCGTGGCGTGCTGGATATCGGCCTTGTCCGGCGCGCAGAGCCGCGCGAAGCTGCGGGAGGATTTTTTATAGCGCGTGAACTGGTAGCACCCCAGCAGCCAGCTCAGCGCAAAACGCGTCGCCTCCGTCTTGCTCCATTCGCCCTCCAGCCGGTAAGCGTTATTCGGCAGCGCGCCCGGCAGGTGGCTTAAGCACCACGTATCCGGCTGATCGGCGATGCAAAGCAGGATGCGCTCCAGC